>JBMFUH010000222.1:0-8757 GCA_049966735.1 Isosphaeraceae bacterium | reverse complement strand
TCCCCCCCCAGGAAGACGCCAGGAATGGCCAGTGTGCTGGCGGCGATGGCCATGCTGCCCGCCCCGACGTAGACCGCGCTGCGATTGACGGAGAGGATGTTGCCGTTGGACTGCTGCAGATTGCCCGTGTGCGTGTCGTAGTTCATGCCGGGATTGATCGAGGGCAGGAACTTCGCGGCCGCGAGCTGCCGCATGGCCACCGATTCCAGGACCCGTTGTCGGGCCAGGTTCAGCTCGGGGTTTTGCACTCCCGCCAGCCGTAGCGCGGTGTCGAGATCGATCGGCTGCATCTCGGGGCGAATGATCGGGGGGGGAGAGGGGGGGATGGGGCTGATCGCCTTGCTCTCGTCAATGTTCGCTCCCCCAGGTTCATTCGCCCGCCGCGCCGGCAAGGGCGCGGGAAGTGTTTGTCTTCCGGGTTCAGTTGCCGGCCTGGGCACCTGGGCCGCGATCCGTCCCGCTGGCACGTGCAATGCCAGTAACCCGGCGAGCGCCATCGTCGCCGCCGCCACGATCCTCCGCTTCCACTTCATGTGGGCCTCCTGCTCGCGACCCGATTCCAGGGGCGCCCCGCCCCGTTCAGAATCGTGAATCGGCACGGTGAATTGACTGACTTGACGACAAGACGCGAAGTTGCCGAACTCCTGGACAGGAGACGGCTTTCAACGATTTGGTTGTGCCGGTTGTGCCGGCTGGATCGACTTTGACGGCGGCTCGCCCGCCCTTCCGATCTATCCTTTGAACCACCGATATCCTCGAATAAGTCGCGATTGGACAGACCAATCGCCCGACTTAACAAGAATTCACCATCGAGCTGGAGTTTCGCTCTGGTCGGGAGATGTCTCCGCTTGGTAAAAAAGACTCAGAGTGAAAGGCTGGAGAGGATTCTCGTCGGAACTTGTCACATGGTTTGTGATTGGTGTTTGCACCGAGTCATGCTCTTGCGACTCGTGGGGCTCGCGCTCCTCCCCTCTCCCGTACAATCGCTGCTCCGTTGCCCGAGCGCCCCCTCCGCGCGTCGGTCGTTGCCCCGACCTGCCGAGAATCCCCATCGGCCGCGGATCTTCCATCCCGGAGTCTCGCTCACCGTGGAGTTGCGGCGGAGCGATTCCACGGCGAACCCAGGTTCGCCTTGCGCGATTCCCAGTCCAAGGGCGGCACGATCCCGGATTTCCACAGATCTCTCATCGCCGTCCGGCTCGGTCCGCCGGCACTCTCCGCCGCTGCGCTGCTAGCGTGCCGCGACGCCCTCGCCGTTACCTTTCGCATCAGGTGACTTGCCGGGCGGATCGGTCTCTCCAGGGCCGAAGACGCGCACCACATTCGATCAAATTCATCTCTAACTGGGGTTAATATATGAATGGGTTGATTCGAGCGTCGCTGGGAAATCCGCACGCGGTTGCGGTCATGTCGTTTACCTTGATCATCCTGGGCAGTCTGAGCATCACGCTGATCCCGATCGACATCCTGCCAGTGTTCAACAGTCCCGCGGTGCAGACGCTCACGTTCTATACCGGAATGTCGGCCGACAGCATCGCGCACGACATCACCAACCGGATGGAGCGCTGGACCGGCCAGGCCAACGGCATGTTGCGGCAGGAATCGCGGTCCATCCTCGGCGCCAGCATCGTCCGCAATTACTTTCAAGGTGATGTCGATCCCAACGGCGCGCTGACCCAGGTGAATTCGCTGGCGCTCGGGGTGATTCCCAATCTACCCCCCGGAACCCTGCCGCCGGTGGTCCTGCCCTTTGACCCCACGTCGATGACACCGGTATGCGTGGTGGCCATCGACAGCGACGATCCCGCGAACAACGAATCGATCCTCTACGACGTCGGCCGTTACGAGGTCCGGAACATGATCATGGGCCAACCGGGAGCGGTCGCGCCGGTCGTGTATGGAGGCAAGATCCGCGCCGTGATGGCCTATCTCGACCGCCAGAAGTTGCAGGCGCGCAACCTCTCGCCGATTGACGTCATGAACGCGCTCGACGCCGGCAACGTCTTCCTGCCCACCGGCGACGCCAAGTTCGGCGACTTTGATTACCTGATCGCCTCCAATTCGATGTACGAGAACCCCGAGGACATGGGGGACATCCCCGTGCGCATCGAGCCCAACAACGCGACTTACCTCAAGGACGTCGCCACGCCCAAGGACGCGAATTACATCCAGACCAACGTCGTTCGCGTGAACGGCAAGCGGGAAGTCTATATTCCGGTCTATCGCCAGCTCGGCTCCAGCACGCTCCGCGTGGTCACGAACCTCGCCGACTCGCTCAAGGAGATGGAAGGGAAGCTGACCCGCAGCAATATCAGTCTCAAGCTGGTGATGGATCAGTCGGTTTACGTGAAGAAGTCCATCGAGGCGCTGGTGCAGGAGGGCCTGTCGGGTGCGGTCCTCTGCTCGCTGGTCATCGTGATCTTCCTGGGCGAGCTCCGGATGACCGGGATCGCGATCATGACCTTGCCGATCTCGTGCCTGACTTGCTGCGTGGCGCTCTATTTCACGGGGCAGACCATCAACACGATGACCCTGGCCGGCATGACCCTGGCGATCGGCCCGATGATCGACAGCGCCATCATCTGCTTGGAGAATACCCACCGACACCTGGGAATGGGGCTGACGACCAAGGAGGCGGCATTTCTGGGGGCCAGCGAGGTGGCCATGCCCGAGATGGTCTCCACGCTCTGCACGTTCCTGGTCCTTTCGCCCCTGGTGTTGACCCCAGGCCTGGGCCACTTCCTCTTCAAGCCCATGGCCATGGCGGTGGCGTTCTCGATGATCTCCGCCTATTTCCTGTCGCGAACCCTGGTGCCGGTCTGTTCGGCATTATGGCTGAAGCAGCACGCGCCCCACGGCAGCGGCGCGGGCCATGAAGGTCACGGTCATGGCCCCGGCCACGAACCTCCTGTCAACCCCATGGAGCTGGAGCCGCCACCGATCAATGGTAATGGTGAGAAGCCCCGGGGCATCATCGAGCTCATCAAACGGGCTTTCCACCGCTGGGAGCAAATGATCGATACAGGCATCGGGTACTACGGCCAGGCGCTCGATTACGTCCTGGAGCGCAAGGCCATCACCATTGGCCTGTCGTACGGCGCGATGGTGGTGATCACCCTCGTTCTCTGGCCCAGGCTGCGCAAGGAGTTCTTCCCCGAGGTGGACGCCGGTTCGTTCGAGATGTACGTGCGGGCGCCGTCGGGTTTGCGGATCGAGCAAACGGAAAAGCGCATCGCCGCCGTGGAGCAGTTCGTCCGCGACATCATCGACAAGGAAGACCTCCAGATGATCCTCTCGGAACTGGGCGTTACCCCCGACTGGTCGGCGGCGTACACGCCCAACGCCGGCACGATGGACTCGGTCATGAAGATCCAGCTCTCGGCTGAGCGGCAGAAATCGGCCCAGGAATACGTGGCCGAGCTGCGCCAGGGGTTTGCTTCCCATTCGGAATTCAGCGATCTCGAGTTCGCTTTCGACGCCGGCGGCATGGTTCGATCGGCGATGAACGAGGGCAAATCGACGCCGATCGCGATCCGGGTCACCGCCAAGAACCAGCAGACCGCGCACGACGTCGCTGAAATGATCCGCGAGGAGACCAAAAAGATCGAGGGGGTGGTCGACGCGCGGATCATCCAGCGCTTGGACTATCCCCAGTACCTGGTGAACGTTGACCGGGCCATGTCGGCCCAGCTCGGCCTGACCCAGGCCGATGTGATGAAGGCCATCATCTCCGCACTCAACTCGAGCATCCAGTTCAACAAGACCAACTTCTGGATCGACCCCATCAGCCAGAACCAGTATTTCGTCGGCGTCCAGTATTTCGAGGAGGAAATCCAATCGGTCGACACGGTTCTCGACATTCCCATCACCAGCCCGGTCCAGAACAAGCCGGTGCCGTTGCGTAACGTGGTGAAGATCGTCCGAATGCCGGTGCCCACCGAGGTCACGCACTACAACATCCAGCCGACGATCGAGTTGACCATGGGTGTGTACAAGCGCGATCTGGGACACGTGTCGGACGAGGTGATGACGGTCCTTGATAAGTTCGGCAGATCCGACAAACCGGGGCAATGGATCACTTACGATCCCTATAGCAAGGAAAAGAAGGAACTCGTGGGCAGCAGGATCATCCTCAGCGGCGAGTATCTCCGCATGAGAGACACGTTCTCAAGTCTGATGAGCGGACTCTCGCTGGCAGTCCTCCTCATCTACTTCACAACGGTGGCGCTAGACAAATCGTTCATGGTGCCGTTTTGCGTCCACTCAGCCGTTCCCCTGATCCTCATTGGCGTTTGGCCCATGCTTTACTTCACGGGCTCGGCGATCAACGTTCAATCCCTTCTGGGGATCATTTTCAGCATCGGGGTCAAGGTGGCCAACACGATTCTGATGACCGACATGGCCCAGCACCTGAGAAAGCATGAGGGGCTCTCACCCCTCGAGGCAATCCGCAAGGCGGCCACCATGCGGGTACGGCCAATCACCATGACCGCCCTGGCAGCCTTTTTCGCGCTCATCCCGGCCGCGCTGGCACTCGAAACGGGTAGCGAAGCCAATGCCCCCTTGGGCCGTGCCATTCTGGGTGGGTTGCTCGCTGGCGAGCCCGCCACACTCTTCGTCGTCCCCGCGCTCTATGTTTGGATGATTCGTGACACGCCGGAAGTGGAGGAGGAGCGCAGGGCTCGTCGCGCCGCCCATTCGGCCGCCGACCACGGCGAGCCGGACCCCAGCCCGGACGTCGACTGGGATCATAACGGACACCAGGAGCACTCCGGACATTGATCGAGCCATTGCTTCGCGGGGCGACTGGACTCCGGTCGCCCCCAAACAACCTCTTTCCCTAGCGCGGGATGTGTACCATGACCGAGTCAAAACCAATCCACGTGGCGATCGCGGGGGCTGGAGGACGCGTCGGCTATTCCTTGATCTTCCGCATCGCCAGCGGCGGTCTGTTCGGCCACGAACAAACCGTCACACTCAGTTTGCTCGACCTGCCCGCAAAGGAACAGCGGCTTCAATCCTACGCCACGGAACTGAGATCCGCCGCCTATCCGCTGCTCATGGAAGTGCGCGCCGGCGTGGACCCGGTGTGGTTGTTCCAGGACGCGGACTGGGTGATACTGCTCTCTGGTCGGCCGTTTTACGCCGACCGGCAGAGCCGCCTCGACCAGCTTCGCGACAATGCCGCAACCATGATCGATCATGGGCGGGCGATCAATCGGGCCTCGCCGACGGCGCGAATCCTGGTCGTCTCGTCTCCCTGCAACACCAACTGCCTGATCGCCCTGTCCCACGCACAGGACGTCCCCTGCGAGCACTGGTTCGCCCTCAACCAGAACATCCGCTCCCGGGCGATCTCCCTGGTCGCCGACAAAGCACGCGTCCCCATCACTCAAATCACCAGCCTCACCGTCTGGGGCAACAACAGCGAGACGGCCTACGTCGACCTTCGGAACGCACGGATTGGCGAGCAACCCTTGAACCAGGTGATCACAGACCCCGACTGGCAGCGCACCGTCTTCGAGCCGACCGTCGCGCGCGGGTTCAATGAGGTCGTGCGGCTGACCGGGGAAACACCGGCCGGATCGACCGCCCAGGCGATTTTGACGACCATCCGAGCGATCACGACGCCAACTCCGTTCGGGCACAACTTCGGTGCCAGCGTCCTCTCCGACGGCAGCTATTACGAAGTGCCCCGCGGCATTGTGTTCGGCTTCCCGCTGCAAACCACCGATGGCAAATCATGGACCATCCCCAAGGGACATTATCTCGACGTGTACGCCCGCGAGCGAATTGCCCAGAACGTCGCCGAACTCGAACTCGAGGCCTCCTCAGTCTCTCACCTGCTGGGAAAGACCTGACCTGACCCGGCACGGCTGAGGCGATCAACCTCAGCCGCCGCGTGGGCGTCTCGGCCGTTGAACCAAGTGGCTACGAGGGGATGTGGTCCGCACGGCGGACCCTTCGATTCTAGCTACCAACCACTCGCCACTCGCCACTAACCACTAACCACGCCCATCGGGATCGGATAACATCGGGAATCGACGGCGATCCCCGAGGCCTCGAGTCCGGCCCTTGCGATCGAGCAAGCGGGCCAATCTCACAACCCGACGCGAAACATCATGATCACATACTCTCTGCTCCTTTTGGCGCTGATCGCCGATCGCCCCGCCAACGAGGTTGTGCTGTTCAATGGCAAGAATCTCGAGGGCTGGGTCGCCGAAGGAGTCAGCCAGTATGTCAAGGACGGCAAGCCACATCCCGTCTGGTCGGTGCGGGACGGCAAGCTCGTCTGCACCGGCAAGGGGTTTGGCTTCCTGCGGTACGATCTCCGGCCGTTCTCGGACTTCGACTTTCACGTGGAGTTCCGCATGGCCCCCGGATGCAACAGCGGACTGGGCATCCGGACCCGACCGTTCGATCCCGCGCGGTCGCGAGCCACCCGCCCTTCCTTCTATTCCTACGAGATCCAGCTCTTCGATGACTCCGGCACCCCCCCCTCGCCGCATTCGAGCGGCTCGCTCTATCGCTACGTCGCACCCGCGAAAAACGCGATCCGCCCGGCGGGAGAGTGGAACAGCGTCGACATCGAGTGCGCCGGGCCTTTGATCAAGGTCACCATGAACGGTGAGACGATCATCGACTTCAACCAGCAGACAGCCCAGACACTTCGTCAGAAACCGTTAGCAGGATACTTGTGCCTCCAGAACCATGGAGGGAAGATCGAGTTCCGGGCGCTTCGCGTCCGGGAGCTCGCCCCCTCCGTCTCCAGAAGACCCTGACCCTCCGACCGGTGGTAACGCCCCAACTTTTTCAAAGGAGCACGACGATGTACCAACCCCGGGCAAATCAGGACCACAACCTCAACTCGCGGCGTGAATTCCTCAAGGCGTCCGCCGCGCTCTCCGCGGCCGCGTCGCTGGGTTCGATGGCGATCCCGGCCAACGCGCACGCGGGCGGCAGCGACATCATCAAGATCGGCCTGATCGGCTGCGGCGGACGGGGAACGGAGGCGGCCAGCAATGCCATGAACGCGGGGCGCGACGTCCGTCTGGTCGCCATGGCCGACATCTTCAAGGAGCGGCTCGAGGCCAGTCGCGACCATCTGCTCAAGGGCCGGCCCGATCAATGCGACGTGCCCGTCGAGCGGTGTTTCCTCGGTTTCGACGCCTACGAGAAAGTCATCGGCTGCGGCGTCGACGTCGTGCTGATCACGCCCTCGTCCCATTTCTCACCCCCGATGGTGCAGGCGGCGATCGCGGCCGGCAAGCACGTCTTCTGCGAGAAGCCGCATGGAATCGACGTCCCCGGCCTGAAGACCATCATGGCCGCCTGCGAGGAAGCACGCACCAAGAAACTCTGCGTCGTCTCGGGACTCTGCTGGCGTTATGACCCGGGTGTTCGAGAGACGATGAAGCGGGTGCTCGACGGGGCGATCGGCCAGATCGTGGCGATCCAGGAAAACTACGTCGGCCGTCCCTACATCGTCCGCGATCGCAAGCCGGGCCAGACGGAGATGGAGTATCAGCTCTGGAACTGGTACCACTTCAACTGGCTGTCCGGCGACCAGACCGCCCAGCAGCTCGTGCACAGCATGGACAAGGCGTCGTGGGCCCTGGGCGATCGGCCGCCCCTGCGTGCCTGGGGCATGGGCGGACGACAAACCTGCACCGAGCCGCGGTTCGGCGACCAGTACGATCACCAGGCCGTCGTCTATGAGTACGACAACGGCGTCCGCGTCTTCGGCTTCACCCGTGACCAGGAAGACTGCTACAACGACACCTCGGACGTGATCCTGGGCACGAAGGGACGTTGCAACGTGCTCAAGCACACGATCGAGGGAGAGACGAACTGGACCTACAGCGGACCTCGCGCCAACATGTACGATGTGGAACACAAGGAACTCTTCGCCGCGATCCGCTCAGGCAAGCCGCTCAACAACGGCAACTATATGTGCGTCAGCTCCGCGCTGGGGATCCTGGGCCAGATCGCCTGCTACACGGGCGGCATGGTCACCTGGGACGAGATGATGCGCTCGAAGCGGTCCTTCGCGCTGCCCAAGTACGACTGGAACGTTGAGCCCCCCGTCAAGCCCGGCCCGGACGGCCGCTACCCCACGGCCATGCAAGGGCCCGCCGAGCGGAAGAACTGGCTGATGTGACCGACGGGAGGACCTCACCATGACCCAGAAACAAGAACCCGCGCGCAGGAGTTTCCTGCGCGCGGGCGTTCTTGCCTGCACCGCGGGCTCGTGCCCGGTGTTCGGCGGGATCGCCCGCGCCGCGGCAGGTACCGACCGCTGGCAGCTTGGTTGTTACACGAGGCCGTGGGACCGGTTCGACTACCGCGTCGCGCTGGACGGCATTGCCGAGGCCGGTTTCCAGTATGCCGGCATCATGACCCACAAGGGGAAAACCTGGGTGATCATCACACCCCAGACGACCCCGGCCGAGGCCGAGCAGGTCGGCGCGGAGGTGAAGAAGCGCGGGCTCAAGACGATCTCGGTCTATGGCGATTTCAGCGTGCGCGGCGAATCTGCAAAGGGAGTCCAGGACCTCCGTCGGCTGATCGAGCACTGCGTGGCCTGTGGCTCGCCCAACCTCCTCTTGGGAGGAACCACCGACCCCAAGCAATACGCGGATTATTACAAAGCGATCGCCGCATGCTGCGATTTCGCGGCCGAGCGCGGCGTGGGCCTGAGCATCAAGCCGCACGGCGGCCAGAACGCCAACGGCGGCCAGTGCCGCAAGGCCATCG
>JBMFUH010000221.1:0-8758 GCA_049966735.1 Isosphaeraceae bacterium | reverse complement strand
GGCGCAGCCTTTGACCCACGGGTCGACCGGGTCGGAGGTGATGATGTCGAACTTTTCCTGGGTGGTGAGGAGGTAGTGCCGCCCGTCGTCGTAGACCACCTTGACCTGCTTGCCGTTAACCGCATGGGGGTTTTCGCGGGCGATGCCATCGACCACGTGGTAATTCTCGGTGCCGAACATGGGCGTAACGATGGTCGGCACGAGCGGCTCGATGTCGCAGATGACGATGCGCTTGACGTCGGGGTGCAGGACGAATGTGCCAGCGGTGATGCCCGCGCCGCAGGCCACAACCAGCACCGACTCGGGCTTCTTGTGCAAGAGCGACGGGAGATGCCCGAGCAGGCGCTGCAGCCGCATGTCGAGAGGCTGGGTCGACGCCTGGATCTTGCCGGCGCCGTGGAAGCTCCGTACGCCCTCTCTGCTCTTGGTCACGGCGACCGAGAGGTTCGTCCCCTCGCCGAGGTAGATGCAGAACACGTCCGGAATGCCGGGCTCGTCGGGGACGTCCTTGACGATGCCGGGGGCCGACCGTGCGAGCCAACTCGCCGTCTGACGACCGAACGCGACGACCACCCACGGCACCGGCGTCACGCTATAGGCGAGCAAGCCGGCCACTCCCGTCGCGGCCGCCAGCGCCAGTCCACCGCCCCGGCGAATCATCCGTGGCGCTGGCCGAAGCAGGGGCACGAGGGTCACCAGTGCGGCGGCCGTGGCGAGCCCTATCAGCGCCCGCTCGGCGCCGGCCGTCCCGATGTCGGGGACCAAGAGTAGGCTGAATGCCAAGGCCCCGGCGATGGCGCCGACCGTGTTGGCCGCGTACACGCCTCCGACCAGCCGCCCGGGGTCCTGGTCGCGTGACGCGACCGCCGCCAGCGCCAGGGGGAAGCTCGCTCCCCACAGGCAGGCAGGCGGCAGGATGGCCCAGAGGCAGCGCGCCAGGTCGACCTGGAAGGTGTACCAGGGGCTCGGCGACAGCATGGGGACGATCGGCCAGTAAGGAAGCGACTCCGATATCATGACCGCGGTCCAGGCGATGGCCGTGGTCAGGAGCCACTGGCAGACGCCCAGAGCCGTCCGCGCCGAGGCGGTCTGCCGCGCCAGTAATGCCCCGATGCTGCTACCGATCCACATTCCGATCAGGAACACGGCCAGTATCAAGGAGAAAGTGTACACGGTGCCGCCGAGCACCAAGGAGAGCAGACGGGTCCAGACCACCTCGGCACCCAGCGCTGACATTCCGGACAAAGCGATCGTCAGATACACGGCCAAGGTCCCGGCCGCTCGCCTCGCGCATCGCTTGGTTGCGGATTCTGCCGGTACCTCATACCGGACCAGGACGGCTGCAAGGGCCAGGGCGATCAGGGCCACGGTCACATTGAGGGCGACGGCGACGTAGGTGGTCATGGCCAGGTCGTAAACGCGCAGGAGGTAGAAGCCGGCCAAGAGGCAGCCGAAGACGGCCCCGGCGACATTGCCGGCATATAACAGGCCCAACCAGAATACCCCACGAGGATCGGTCTCGACCCAGCGCGAGATCGCCGGCAACGTCGCGCCCAAGAGAAGCGTCGGTGGCAGTAAGCACATTCCGGCCACGGCCCCGCGCGGCAGGATGCCCGCCGGGCCATGGCCGGCGTAATGCGCGTAGACTTGCTCGACATGTGGCATGCCGAACAACACCATGAGCCCGATGGAGCCGATGCCCAGCTCGAGCAGGGCGTAGACCCGCAGGGGATGCCACCGGCTCGACACGAGACGCGGCAAGAGCAGGCTGCCCACGCACATGCCCCCCATGAACGTCCCCAGCAGCACGCCCAGGGAAACGGCAGTGGAGCCGATCACCAGTTGCAGAAGCTGAAGCCAGACAACCTCGTAAATCAAAGCCGCGCAGCCGCTGCCCAGGAAGAGCACAAGCAGCATGGGCAAGAACCGGCGCGAGGCGGTCGGGCCAGTCGGTGGGTTCAGGTCGCTTGGGCTCATCGCGTAGTGGTCTCTCCCGGGGAAGGTGAAGGAACTCGCGGATGTCGTTGCGCCGCAGTTGCTCGACGGGGATTCCGCTGCCCCACCGCTCCCGTTTCCTGAGCTCTGCCGATTACGATGAGTTGCATGCCGGCCCGCGTTCCCGACCGCGGTGTCGTCGGACACCGTGGGAAGCCGGACGTAAGGAGCAGAGGAAAACCCGTTGCCGCGCGGGACGTCTGGCGTCATGGATGCGGCTTGTTCGCTTCTTGTCGTGTGGCGATGGGGACATAGCCGGCTTCCCACCCCGGGGGGGGTGTCACGATCAGCGCCGGGTCGATGCTTGCCAGCTTCCCGACAGCGGGTGGCGGCAAATAATCGCGGTTCCTCTTCCAGTGGCGATGCAGTTTCTCAACACGCTTTTGCAGAGCTTCGCGCTCCTCCGTGGTCAAATCCGCGTTCAAGAGTGCAGGCTGGTCCGCGAAACGATACCAGCAATACGTCACCACGCTTCCGTCACCCAGCCGCGCCTGGAACGGTCCCGCGACCGGCCCCGGAGTCTTCCAGCAGCTCGCGTGATGATCCGGCGTGATGTATGGCTCGGCGTGATTCTGTTCTCGAGGTCCGCCGAACCGGCATTGTTTCAAGCCTGTCTCGCCGGGAACCGCGGCAGCCGGAACAGGTTTCCAGCTTGATTTGTTGCTCGCTTCGTCCTCAACGAGGCGGTAATACTCCGGCAGCGTCACGGTCGCCGCGGCGCCCATTCGAGACCTGGTAACCAGACGTTGGTTCCAGCGATAGCTGAATGTATGCGCATCGACTATCAGAGGACGAGCAAACACGTCCCAAGCCACTGGCACGTGCTTCTTCTTCTCGCGATCGCTCTCCGCGAAGATGCGCCACGTCGCGCCGCCACCACCGTTGAACGTGTAAACCACAGCCTCCCGCGGATCAATCAGGCCGCTGGCCGGAGCACCGCCCTCGAACCACCGTTTCACGGAGTCCCAGAGCGCCTTCTTCGTGAAGCAGTTGATCCGATGCACGAGCAGCGAATCTCCATTCGCGCCACGAGGAAAGCAGGTTGGGGCGATTCTCGCGTAGGTCACGCCTCGGTGGTCCTGGGACAAGACCGCCGGCACATACTGGGTCTCCATTTGCAGCGCCCGATTGGGATCGGCCGGCCGGCTATCGAGTAACATTCCAGAAAACTCGGGATGATCGAGCAGCGTGTGAGACCAAAAATAAGGGGTGAAAAAAGCCGCCGGCCCCTTGAAATTGCTCGTGTTGAGGAAGAGCGTCCACGAGTTTTCTCCGGTTGGAATGTTCTTGCCGGAGGTAGTTGGTTTTGCCGGCGTAAGCGGCAGTGGCAGATAGCCGTAGCCGAAGAGCTCGCCACATGTTCCTTGCTTCAAATTCAAGCCGTCCGGCGGCCAGAGGAGCCAGGGACTGAGTTGCGCCACCCCGTATTTCCCGGCTGACCTGGCCCAGTCTCGATCTTTTCCCGCGCCGGGACCATTGGCCCATTCCACGAAATTGGGAGCAACGCCACCCATGACGAACTTGGGAGTTTCGGTCGCGAATCGCGTATCCCGCCACCACCCCAGGCCCCCTTCGATGTCGGAATAGAGTTGCTTCGAAGGCCGCTGATCAAGTTGTGCGAACATCCACGTCCCGAACAGTCCCGATTGAAAACGATTGCCCGGATAGGTCTTCAGCAATGGCCACGCGGCGACGTACATCGAGTATCCGCCATTGAAGGAGCTGGGGACTTGATCATGGGGAACGATCAGATAACCGGACATCTCGCCCTCTTGAATCGGACCGCTGCCCCGCTTGATCAGACGTTTCATCGCTTCACCCATCGCCTCACCGATGAGGTAATAGGTTTCCGCGTTGCGGTTCCAGTGATAACCCTGGTCGCTGGGGGATTGCTCTCGGGGACGCCAGAACGACCTGGTGGCGACGAACGCGACATTCCCCTGAAATTCGGCTCTTTCAGCGACGGCGGCTTGTGCTTTCATCAGTGCAATCGCTCTGGGGTGGCGTTCATTCGGTCCGGTCATACCGGTCTCGGCGATGACGAAGGGCAACGTCGGAGCGCCCAGGTCTCGGCGAACGTCGCGGATGAAGTGCGCCATGTTGCTTTCGTACTCGGCGTTGAACTTGTCATCGATGCGGTCGTTCCACCCTTGATGCCAGCCGAAGCCGGCCAGCACATAACGTCCGTCGCTGCCCGGCACGAGTTCCTTCATGTTGGCCAGGGCAGCCTTGGTGAGTGCCAGGGTTTCACGGTAATACCGACCGATCGTTTCCGGGTTTTTCGCAAGGTCGGCGTCGGCCTTTTTACCCAGCGAATATGCGGGTTTGCCCGCGCTTGGAGGCCGAAAATCGACCGCCAGGCTCTTGCCACCCCAGGCGCACTTGACAAGCAACACGGGTTCCTGGAGCGCGTCGCCCATCACCCAACCGAACCCAAGCTCCGGGCCGATCGTCTGCTCGTTTGCTCCATAACCGACCGTTAAAGGACCCTTCCGGTCGAGGTAGGTAATCCACACGTCGTCGCGCTTGCGCCATTTGCCCGAACGATCAATCAGCGTCCCAAACTTCCGGGACGTGGCTGGGGCCTTCACCAGGAACTCGAGCGATCCTTTGCCGCCGTTCCGATCCGGGTCGGTCGTGATCTGACCCATCCCCTGCATGTTCGATTGGCCAGCGAGTATGAAAACCCGCACGGGCCCAGACTCCGCACGGGCCAGACCGCCCAGGACCACGAGAATCAACAGTACCCCGACAATCGTCCGGAGAATCGAGCGATCGCTGGGAATTCTCATGTCCGTAACCGGTAATCGATCATCTCGAAGAGCGTGGGCAAAAGATTGCGCGAAGTCCATGCTGGCCTCGGTTTCCGGGGAATTGCAAAGTCCACGACGACGAATTGTCCTACACATCGGCGGCGGCCTTCTCTGACATGGAAATCATAGCGGTCCGCGAGGCGTCGCGTAAAGGCGCGAGTCGGTCTCTCGACCAGGCGGTGCTCGCGACGTCCGTGCCACGGTAAATATTGTTAAATCTTCATCCTATATTGAGATTCATTTAATATAGGCGAATGAGAACGAAGTAAGTCAAGCCTCGCGTCCCGGCTCGATACCTGCTAGCCTCTTGAGAAAGAGACGTGCCGCGGATGCGTCGTTCCGTGGGTGCGGGGATGTCCTCCGAGAGGGGCCAAACGTATTGCCGCTCGCGTTCATGCCGCGTGGATCTCGACGCGGCGATTCGCCTGGGACGGGGCTGCCTTGGCCATGCACCGTTGCCTGTTTTTTCTCGTTTGCCTCACGTCCGCGGCGGTTGCCGCGCAAGCGCCCGATCCGCGCCATATCTCGCGGGGTCGGCCCATTCCCAGCGAAGGATACGCGGACCAGCCCTACGTCGTGAAAGCGGACGACGGTGCCTGGGTCTGCGTCATGACCACGGGCAGAGGGGTCGAAGGTGCCGCGGGCCAGCACGTCGTCTCGTTGCGCAGCACCGATCAGGGCCGGTCGTGGGAGAAGCCGGTGGACATCGAACCGGCGGGAGGGCCCGAAGCGAGCTATGCCGTCGCGCTCAAGGTGCCCGGCGGCCGCATCTACGCCTTCTACAATCACAATACCGATCGTGTCTCCGAGGTGAAGCGCTGGGATAGCGGCGTCTACAAGCGAGTGGACTCGCTCGGCCATTATGTGTTCAAGTACAGCGACGACCATGGCCGCACCTGGTCGGCTCGACGGTTCGAGGTGCCGGTCCGCGAGTTCGCCTGCGACCGCGACAACGTGTACGGGGGCAAGCTACGGTTCTTCTGGAACGTCGGCCGGCCACTCATCCTGGGCGACGCGGCGATCCTGGTCCTGCACAAGGTCGGCGCGATGGGAGACGGTTTCTTCGCACAGTCGGAAGGCGCTTTCATCAAAAGCCCAAACATTCTCACCGAGCGCGACCCGAGCAAGATCGCGTTCGAGACGTTGCCCGATGGCGAGGTCGGCCTGCGCGCGCCACCTGGCGGCGGCCGAGTGGCCGAGGAACAGAGCGTCGCCGCCCTCAGCGACGGCTCGCTCTATTGCGTCTATCGGACCATCGACGGCTGGCCGGCCTGCGCCTACAGCCGCGACGGCGGACACACGTGGACGACCCCGACATACGCGACGTACTCGCCGGGGGGGAAACGGATCAAGCATCCCCGGGCAGCCAATTTCGTTTGGCGTTGTTCCAACGGCATGTTTCTCTACTGGTTCCACAACCACGGCGGCCGGTTCATCGGCGAGCTGGGCGCGGCCGGTAAACGAGGGCAGAGCCCCTATGACGACCGCAACCCCGCGTGGCTGATGGCCGGCCGGGAGATCGTCACGCCCGAAGGGCTCAGGATCGCCTGGTCCCAGCCGGAAATCCTCCTCTACGACGACGACCCGTACATCCGCGTGAGCTATCCGGACCTCGTGGAAGACGCGGGCAAGTTCTACGTCACCGAGACGCAGAAGTCCATCGGCCGGGCCCACGAGATTCCCTCCGCGCTGCTCGATGGGCTGTTCGGCCAGTTTGAGCGGCACCAGGTGGCAGAGAACGGCCTTCTGCTCAATCTGCACGAGCCGATGCCGGCGGAGACGAAGATGCCTCCCCTGCCGGAGTTCAATCGTCGCGATACCAGGACGGCGGACCTGCGCGGCAAGGACCTGCGCGCTGGATTCAGCCTGGATTTCTGGCTCGTACCGGGCTCGCTCGACACCGTTTTGCCGATCCTCGACTCCCGCGATTCCACCGGCAAGGGCATCCTCGTCTCCGCCACCGATCGTGGCACGATCCGGATCACGCTCAACGACGGCCGGCAGGAAGCAAGCTGGGAGAGCGACCGCGGGTTGCTCACGGCAGGCAAGCCGCGGCACGTCGTCATCGTCGTCGACGGCGGTCCGAAGATCATCTCCTTCGTCGTCAACGGTGTGCTCTGCGACGGTGGCGACGAACGCCAGTTCGGATGGGGCCGGTTCAGTCCGACGTTGCACACGCCGGTCGGTGCCGAGGCCGTCCGGATCGGTTCAGCCGTTCGATCGCTCCGCGTGTATGGTCGGGCCCTGCGCACCAGCGAAGCCGTGGGGAATTACCGGGCGGGAAGGTGATCACGGCTCGGAGATGAGGATCACCATCGCGTGGTCCAGCACCCGATAGGTGTGCAGAACCGGAATACGCGGAGCTTGCTCGACGTCCACGAAATCTTCCGGAGGCTCCAGCGCCGTGTCGACGATCCTGCGCCAGGGCCGTCCCGAGGGAGACGCCGGGATTTTGAAGTCGAGCGGGCTCATCCCGCTGTTCATGGCGACATAGAAGTCGCGGTCCAGAACCCCGGGCCGGTCGCAATAGCGGCCATCCAGCGCCATTGCCAGGCTCAGGCTGGTCGGCGAGAAGTCCGGTCGAGCCGGCTCGACGCCATGCCAGAGGACTTCCAGCGGCCCTCCCGCATTGCCTCCCGTGAAGAACGTTTTCCGTCGGAAGACCGGATGGCTCTTGCGCAGGGCGATCATCTTCTTCACGAACCTGAGGAACCCGGCGTTGCTCTGGGCGAGCGACCAGTTTACCCAGCTCGTGGGATTGTCCTGGCACCAGGCGTTGTTGTTGCCGTTCTGGGTGCGGAGAAACTCATCCCCGCCTCGAAGCATGGGAACGCCTTGAGAGATCATGAGGGTTGCGATCAGGTTGCGCGCTTGGCGCTGGCGAACGCGGAGGACGACCGGGTCCTTGGTGGGTCCCTCCGCGCCACAGTTCCAGCTAAAGTTGTCATTGTTGCCGTCCCGGTTTCCTTCACCGTTGGCCTCGTTGTGCTTGGTGTTGTAAGACACCAGGTCGTTCAAGGTGAAACCGTCGTGGCAACAGATGAAGTTGATCGAGTGGAGCGGACCGCGGCCCCGATAGAGATCATCGCTGCCGCAGATACGGGTGGCCAGCGCGGAGGTCATTCCGGGCTCGCCCCGCCAGAAGCGGCGGACGTCATCGCGGTATCGGCCGTTCCAGTCCGACCAGCGCTCGCCGCCGGGAAAGGTTCCGACCTGGTAGAGCCCGGCGGCATCCCAGGGCTCGGCAATCAGCTTGGTTTCGAAGAGCAGGGAATCTTCCGAGATCCGGTTCACGGCCGGTGGATTGACCACCACGTTGCCTCGTCTGTCGCGGCCTAGAACCGAGGCGAGGTCAAAGCGAAAGCCGTCCACGCCGGCCTCGGCCACCCAGTTCCGCAGGCACGAGATGATGTAGTCGCGCACGCCGGGGTGATCGCTGTTGAACGTATTGCCGCAGCCCGAGAAATTGAGATAGCCGCCGTCGCGATCGAGCATGTAGTAAAGCGAATTATCCAGACCGCGGAAGTTGTACGTCGGCCCGTCTTCTCCCCCCTCGGCTGTGTGGTTGAACACGATGTCCAGGAAAACCTCGATCCCCTGGCGATGAAAGGCGTCGACCATCCCGCAAAACTCGTCCCAGGACTCGGATCGCTCGGGGTTGATGGCATACCCCGCCTTCGGCGCGCCGAAGGCGATCGGATTGTATCCCCAGTAGTTCTTCAGCCGTTCGCCCGTGAATGGATTGACGAACGGACAGTCGTTCTCATCGAACTCGTCCACCGGCAGTAATTCGACGGCTGTGATCCCCAGGTCTTTCAGGTGGTCGATCTTCTCGGCCAGTCCGGCGAAGGTCCCCGGATGGCGAACGCCCGACGACGGATGGACGGTGTAGCCGCGGACGTGCAGCTCGTAGATGATCGTGTCCGCGAGCGGAGTCCGGGGGTTGATCG
>JBMFUH010000220.1:0-8766 GCA_049966735.1 Isosphaeraceae bacterium | reverse complement strand
GCAAGAACCAGACCGTTCTGGTGGTGGGGGTTTCGCAAGTCGCTTCCGGGCGTCACAATAAGGGGGGTTGGCGAGGTCCGGGCCGAGGGAATGTCGGTCCCGTCTTGCGTCGCGGGACCGGGGGTCTTACAACGTGTCCAACCGACCGCGCGGGAGCCTTCGGCCTGGAAGGCCCGGAAACCAGGGCTGGGAACTCGAGGAAGACCGTTCGGCGCGACGGAGCTGGCCACGAGAGAGTCGGGAGATTGACCGATGAGCGACAACAATCTGGCGGCGCGGGTTCGCGCGGCGATCGAGGCGGGCGAGGGGGTCTTGCGGCTGGCGCCCAACTGGGTGCCACGGTCATTCCTGGTGCCGGGCGGCCGGCTCAAGCTGTCGCGCGACGATCTGTACGCGCTGGGGACGCATCGCGGCGGTATTGACGAGCGCTGGTTCGCCTCGACCACTCCGGCGGCCAACGAGGGGGCTCCGCCCGACGAGGGGCTCTCGTACGTGGTTCACGGCCAGGACAAGTTCACCCTCCGCGCTGCGATCGAAGAGTGCGGCGCGGACATCATCGGCAAGAAGCTCTGGGACACGTACAAGAAGTGGCCGGTCTTCAGCAAGTTCTTCGACAACCTGGGGCCGATTCCCCACCACATGCACCAGAACCAGGAGCAGGCCGCCAAGCTGGGCCGCGAAGGCAAACCCGAGAGCTACTACTTCCCACCTCAGCTCAACTGGACCGGCAACAGCTTTCCGTATACCTTCTTCGGCCTCGAGCCGGGGACGACGAAGGAAGACCTGCGCAAGTGCCTGGAGCGCTGGAACGAGGGAGACAACGGCATCCTCGACCTGTCCAAGGCTTACCGGCTCAAGCCGGGCACCGGCTGGCTGGTTCCTCCCGACGTGCTCCACGCCCCTGGCTCGCTGTTGACGTTCGAGCCGCAGTGGGGCTCCGACGTCTTCGGCATGTACCAGTCGATGGTGGAAGGCCGCCGCGTCCCCTGGGAGCTGCTCGTCAAGGACGTGCCCGAAGAGTACCATCACGACCTCGATTATCTGGTGAACCAGCTTGACTGGGAGAGGAACGTCGATCCCGAGTTCAAGGCCCACAACTACCTCGAGCCGATCGTCCGCACCGGCAGCGCGGCGGAAGGGGCCGTGGACAAGTGGATCGTTTACGGCACCGTCGACGGCAAGCAACTCTTCAGCGCCTGCGAGCTGACGGTGCTGCCGGGCCACTCGATCACGATCAAGGACCCCGGCGCCTACGGCCTGATCGTGACGCAGGGGAGCGGTACGATCGGTCCCCTCGATGTCGACAGCCCGAACTTCATCCGCTTCGGCGAGCAGACCAAGGACGAGGCTTTCGTCACGGCCCAGCGCGCCGGCGAGGGAGTGCGGTTCAAGAACACCGGCAGCGAGCCGTTCGTCAGCCTCCGCTACTTCGGCCCCGACACCCACAGCCAGCTTCCGGCCGTGGGCGATCACCGCAAGGCGAAGTGATCGGTGGAGGGATGTCCGGTACGTATGAACCTAGCGAGCAGGAAGGAGGACGAAGCGATCCATGTATGATTCCTCCTGGGACAATTCCGACGAGTTCAACGACCGGATGGGTGAGAACCTGCTCGGTCGGTTCAAGGCCATGCTGGGGCCGACCGAGTACTTGCTCTGGGCGGACCGGCCGATCTTGCCCCGGCCGATCCGTATCCCATTTGTCCCGGCGCTCTTCGTGTCGGTCGTGGCGGGGCTTTCCGGTTTCTGCCTGGCCGCCATGTTCGGCCTGGTCGGGCAGGACTGGATGGACCATCGCCTCATGATCCTGGCGCTCGGCTTGAGCCCGGCGGTGCTGGGCACGATGATTTTCGCCCACCTGATCAGCCTGGGGGTTCGCCGCTGGCTCAAGCGCCGCAGGCTGGCACGGCTGGTCTACGCGGTCACCGATCACCGGGCCATCGTCGCGCGGATCGAGGCGTCGCGGGGAATCGTCGAGGCGTTTTCACTGCATCCCGGAGAGATTGCCGACACGCGCAGCTTCGAGAACCCGGACGGCTCGGGAGATCTTTATTTCCTGGGAGCCGAATCCGACGACTGGCTGCCGTTTGACTTTCTGGAGGTTCCCCGGGTCAGTCTGGTGGAAAGCCTGGTCCGCGAGGCCTTGATCGATGTGGAACAGGATTGGTGGAAACGCGGCACGGCCGGGGCGTACTGAAGGCAAGGAATCAGCAAGCAATTGATATTTCGTTGTGTTTCTTGAGGTGATCTTCATGAGCGGCAGTCATCCGAACAATTATCCCAAGCTGCACAATGCCGCCTGGCCGGGGGTGGTTGGCAAGGGGGGCGAAGGGGCCGACCCTTGCATCGATCTGGAGACCATGCTCGACCTCACGGCGGCTGCCGAGGTAGACGGGATCAAGTTCGACGGTTTCGATCTGTTCCTCTACCTACCGCATATCAACATCGACGGCGGCGACGATGAGATCAAGGCCCTGGCCGACAAGGCCACCTCGCGAGGGCTGGTGATCGGCTCGGTCGTGGCCCCGGTCTGGGGAGGAACTGGCGGCGGTTCGGCGATGGACGAAGGAGACGGCCGCAAGATGTTCTTGGGCCAGGTCAGGAAGGCTTGCCGGATCGGCCGGCGGCTCCGCGAACTCGGAGCGCGGCCCCACGGCGTGGTCCGGATGGACTCGGCGTGCAGCCCCACCGAATGGCTCGCCGACCCGGTGGGCAACCAGAAGAGGATCGCCGAGACCTTTCGCCAGGCGGGTGCCATCGCCCGCGACGAGGGCGAAAAGCTCGCCGCCGAGGGAGAAATCTGCTGGGGTGGAATGCATTCGTGGCGGACGATGGTCGACCTCCTCGAACAGGTGGGCGAGCCTGAGACCGTCGGCTTCCAGGCCGACATGGCCCACACGCTTCTCTATACGCTGGGCGAGAATGCCCCGGAAGACCGGATCCTGCCCAGGGATTTCGACTGGAAAGATCAGCGCGTGCTCGACGACGCCCTCAAGACCGTGACCGCCGCGCTGCGGCCCTGGACGATCGACTTTCACGTGGCCCAGAACGACGCGACGGTCTTCGGTTCCGGATCGCACGACCACACCGGCCGCCACTGTCTGGCAACCGATCCCAAGGGCAAGCTGAACATCCCCCATCACGCCGGCTTCTGGCTCCGCGACGAGCGCGGCGAGCTGACCAAGAAGTTTCGCCACATTTGCTGGGACGGCTGCATGTTCCCCAACGAGGTGATGATGAAGCCGCAAACCTGGAATGACGTCCTGGCGGCGATGATCCAGGTTCGCGACGCGCACGGATGGCAGGAGTAAGACCCCCGAAGATTGGCCGGCCGGGAAAAGGCCGAGAGTGCCCGACGGAGTCCCAAGGTGGCTGCTCTCCTGATCAAGATTCTCTACGTGCCCACCCTCCTGGTGATCGGGCTGGGGGCGATGCTGTTGATTCTGGGGCGGAAGATTCCGCGGCGATGGGCACGGGTTCTCGCGCTCCTGGGGCTAGCGGGCGCTGCGGTGCGCTTGTCGCTCGTTTCCTGGACGCGCGTGGAGCTCGCGCTGGATTTCAGCGTGTTCTGGAAGGTTGGGGCGGCGTTCTGGAACGGTCAGGACCCTTATCAGTTCGCCTTCGACCCGCCGTTTCTTTACCCTCCCAATGCACCGCCGCTCTTCGCCTTGCTCGCTCTCCTTCCCGAGTGGACCAGCGACAGCGTCCTGACGGTGATCAACATCGCGCTGGCCCTGTCCTTGGCCCCACTGAGCGTGCTGGCTCTCAGGGGCCGCATGGGAACGGACGGCGTGCGACTCTCATCGTGGGAAATCTTGATCCTCGGCAACACGGTTGCGTTCAGTCCCTCGACGACACTCTGCGTTTTGCTTGGCCAACTGCCATTGATCGTCACGGGATTCTTGCTGCTTGCGCTGGCCGCTCAGTCCCACGCGCAGCCGATTCTTGCTGGTATCGGCCTGGCGGTCGCGGCCGTGAAGCCGACGACGACCATGCCGTTTCTGCTCCTTTTCCATCGGTGGGCCGATGCTCGATCGTGGATCGCGCTGGTGGTCTTGACGCTCGGCCTCTGCCTGTTGACGGGTCGCCCGACGGACTGGCCGCACCAGCTTCAGTCCGTCATGAAGACGATCCGCCAGAGCACGGAACCGGGCGGTCCGAACGACTACACCTTCGCCAACACGCGGAACGCCCACACGCGCATCGGGCTCGATCATACGCTTTATCGACTGGGGCTGCGCGACCAACGGCGGATCGGGGTCATCGCGGGCGCGATCATCGCCGCGGTGGGAGGCTGGCTGGTCTGGGAGATGTTCTTCAACCGGGTCATCCCGCGGGATGGAATGCTCTGCCTGGTTGCGCTCTATGCAATGCTCTTTTTCTATCACCGGATCTACGACTCGGTTCTCCTGGCACTGCCCTTTGTCTACTCGGCAAACCGGACTCGCGTTGCCACGGGGGCCGCTCGGCTCGGCTATGGCGTGACGGCGCTGGCCTGTCTTGCCGTGCTCTACACGCCGAGTCGTCTGCTCGAATCGGGTCTACTCAATTCGCTGGAGTGGGGCGGCGTCCGGGGCTGGGCGTTCCAGGCGCTGGTCACGCCCTGGGCAACCTGGTGGGTGGTGATCGGGTTCGTGTTCTTGGTGCTGGCCGAGCGTCTCGGGCGCGATGCCCAATGCCGCGATGTCGCCCTCGCACCGGTTGCAAGTGGTTCGTGACTAGTGTCTAGTGGTTAGAGCGTTTTTCGGGTCGATAGCTCACCGTAGTCCCGGCGCGCCGGGAGACGGCCGGAGCATTTGGTCCGCACAGCGGACCCTACGATATTTGATCAGTGCGCAAGCCGACTGTAAACCGCTCTAGTGGCTAGTGAATGGCATCCGGCTTTCTCGCCCCACGTCACGAGCCACCCGCCACCAGCGAGCCGAAGGCGAGCGCGGCCACAAGTCACAAACAAATATGAAAGGAATGGGTGTTTTCATGGCGCAGCAGAAACAGCTCAACGTCGGCGTGATCGGCTTTGGCTTCATGGGGCGAACCCACACCAACGCGTACAAGCAGGTCGGGCAATACTTTGATTTGCCCTACCAGCTCCATCTCAAGACCATCTGCGGCAAGGGAGTCGACCAGCTCACCCAGTTCGAGAAGAAGTGGGGCTTCGACCAGCAGACCGAGGAATGGAAGGAGGTGGTGCGGGACCCCGAGATCGACATTGTCGACATCTGCGTGCCCAACGACGTGCATGCCGAGATCGCC
The DNA here is from genome assembly GCA_049966735.1 of Isosphaeraceae bacterium. GTDB lineage: Bacteria > Planctomycetota > Planctomycetia > Isosphaerales > Isosphaeraceae > Aquisphaera. The sequence goes on along the minus strand of JBMFUH010000220.1, from coordinate 3,516 downwards.
ATCGCGGCGGCCGAAGCGGGCAAGATGATCATCTGCGAGAAGCCGCTGGCACGCGACCTGACCGAGGCGCAGCCGATGGTGGAGGCGGTGGAGAAGGCCGGCGTGCCCAACCTCGTCTCGTTCATCTACCGTCGCGTACCGGCCGTCACGCTGGCCAAGAAGCTCATCGACGAGGGCCGGCTGGGCCGGATCTTCCATTACCGCGCCAATTTCCTCCAGGACTGGACGATCTCCGCCGACGTTCCGCAGGGAGGCATGTCCACCTGGCGGCTCGACGTCAAGAGCGCCGGCAGCGGCGTCACGGGCGACCTGCTGGCTCATTGCATCGACACGGCGCTCTGGCTCAATGGCAACATCAGCACCGTCTGCGCCATGACCGAGACCTTCGTGAAGGAGCGGAAGAACGCGGTCACGGGCAAGGTCGAGCCGGTGGGCATCGACGACGCCTGCGCGTTCCTTTGCCGGTTCGACAACGGCTCGCTGGGGCTGTTCGAGTCGACCCGCTACGCGCGGGGCCACAAGGCGCTTTACACGCTGGAAATCAATGGCGAGAAAGGTTCCCTGAAGTGGGACCTGCACGACATGCATCGGCTCGAATACTTCAATCACGGCGACGACAGCACCGTTCGCGGCTGGCGATCGATCCACGTGACCGACAGCGAACACCCCTACATGAAGCACTGGTGGGTGCCGGGCCTGCAGATCGGCTATGAGCACACGTTCATCCATCAGCTCGCCGATTTTCTCCAGGGAGTGGCCTCGGGCACGCCCGCGCGCCCGACGTTCCGCGAGGCGCTTCAGACCCAGGCCGTGTGCGACGCGGTCCTCGACTCGGCCGAGCAGCGGAAGTGGGAGACGGTGATGCCGGTGTGACCATCGGGGATAGCCATCGCGGCTGGCTCCTCCTAGAATCGAAGAATCGAAGAATGAGAGATCGGAGCCGCCCGCGATTGCGGAGAGTCACAATGCCGAAACTCGTCTTTTACCGGCAACTTCGAATGGACGGTGGCGTCCGAACGGGACTCGAGGTTGACGGAGAAACAGCTTACGGCCTTTTCGAAGAGGGGCGGACCGATGATAATCCGCGTCTGCGGTGGTTCGTAGACCTGCGGTGCATCGGGCCCAAGCTACCGACGTCCGCGCGCAGCGCACGTAACTGGTTGCTCAAGAATACCCCGGTGATCGCCGATGGCTTCGATCGTTGCTCAAAGGAGATCCGCGCGGGAATTGACCCAGACGCCAATGTCGTATGTTGGAAAAACTTCGAGGCCGTCCCCGAGGGTGTCCAGATGGAGATTGTTTTCACCGCGGCGAGGCGGGAGGATGCGATCGGCATGGCTGATGTGTTGGCCCGCATCGGTTCAGACTGGGAGCAGCTTGTCCGCATGCTCGCGCCGGTACCAGTGGTCTCAAGTTGACTTGCGCGAATGCCTCACCGAATCTTCGACACGACAAGGCTCATCACCCAATTGAAGAAACTCCGCCCTGAGTCCACTCGAGCTGACGCCCAACGGTTGGCGCGCGAGTTGATCGAGGCGTACGACACGAAGGCTATCGTGTCGGCCGTCGAAATCGAGGTCCTCGCAGGAGTTCGCGATTCCCATGAACTGGAACTGACGGAGGTTTTCCTCGGAGAGTTCGAGGTCATCGACCACGGAAACATCCCACGGCAGGACTGGCTGCGGGCCAAGCAGATCGCCAAGCGAGTGATCAAGTACGACCGCGACGTTCCGCGCCGGCACCGACAAAGAAAGCGGCAACTGAACTCGAAGACCGAAGCGCGCCAACTCGGAGACTGCCTCATTGCCGCGATCGCGAATCGACTTCACTATGAGCCCATTCCCATCACGGATGATCGGGGGATGAAGAGGCAAGCTGGGCGTACGGCTTGTGGGTGATCTCAGCCTTCACGACGCTCGAATCTACCGAAGGAGACATCAATGAAAACCGGCATGAATCTGCTCTTGTGGACCGACCACGTCACCGAGGCCCAGGACGAGATCCTCGACCAGATCAAGATCCTGGGGTTCGACGCCGTGGAGATTCCTCTATTCAACATCAGCGACCTGGCTCCGTATGGCCGGCTGGGCAAGCGGCTGCAAAGCCTGGGGCTGGCCGCGACTGGCGTCACGGTGATGGGCCCGCAATACAACCCGATCTCGTCCGATGCCAAGGTCCGGGATGCCGCCGTGCAGCACATTGACCGGGCGTTGGAGTGCGGCCAGCAGTTCGGCTGTGAGATCCTCTGCGGCCCCCTCCACTCGGCCCTCGGCGCCTTCACGGGTACCGGTCCCACCGACGACGAGTTCAAGTACGGGGTGGAGACGCTCAGGCGCGCGGCGGAGCGGGCGCGGGAGCGCGGCATCAAGCTGGCACTCGAGTCGTTGAACCGCTTCGAATGCTACTTTCTGACCACGGCCGCCCAGAACGTTCGCTTCGTTCGAGCCGTGGGCCACCCGTTCTGCAAGATGATGTACGACAGCTTCCACGCGCACATCGAGGAGAAGAACCAGGCCCAGGCGATTCTCACCTCCGCCGCGGAGACCATTCACGTGCACGTCTCCGAGAACGACCGGGGCACTCCCGGCACGGGCCAGGTCGACTGGACGTCATTCTGGAGCGGACTCAAACAAACGGGGTACAAGGGATACGTGACGATCGAGGCCTTCGGCTCCGCGCTGCCCGCCCTGGCAGCAGCAACCAAGGTCTGGCGTCCCCTTTTTCCCGACGCCATGGACCTGTGCCACGACGGCCTGGCGTTCATGCAAAAGAACATCTCCTGAGTTGCGCAATTCCTGAGTTGCGCGATCGGCCGGACAAGGATTGCGGCAGTTGCCGCCGTCGGAGAGATCCTCGACGCGCGAACCTCGTTGCTGACCAGCCCATCCAGGGGAAAGAGGTATTGCTGAGAGGATCGCCAACATGTCCGAGTCCTTGGTCGGCTGGAAAAACGGTCGGGTCCGCCTGGTGCCTCCGGATCGTCAGCTTCATCTTGAGAACGCTCTGCGGTGGATGAACGACCCCGAGACCACCGCGACACTCGAATTCAACCTGGGGATCAGCCGGAAGCAAGAGGAGGCGTTCTTCGACCGGATCGAGGGGCCCAGCGAGACCGAGTTCGTCTAGGCGATCCTCGATGAGACCGAACAGCACATCGGGTTCATCGCCCTGACCGCCATCAACTGGCGCAACCGCGTGGGGACCGGCGGCCTGGTGCTTGGCGAACGGTCCGCCTGGGGCCAGGGTTATGGCACGGCAGCCGTGCAGACGCGTACGCGCTTTGCCTTCGGCCAGCTTGGCCCGCACCGGATCAATGCTCCTCTTCGCCAGCATCCAGTGAACGCGGGAAGCGCGCGCCGCGCTGGGGAGCAACCACGTGGAAATCGGCTTCTACAAGGAACTGAGCCAGCGGCGAGAGGAAACCAGGGCAAGCGAAACGCCGTGATGTCGGACATCAAACTCCGACCTTCTTGCCCCCGGCACGCTCGACGCGTCTGCGTCCCTCTTCGCTGAGCA
>JBMFUH010000219.1:0-8777 GCA_049966735.1 Isosphaeraceae bacterium | reverse complement strand
TGGGGCTCTTGCTTCCCGCCGTGCAGAATGCGCGGGAGGCGGCGCGGCGGATGGACTGCATGAGTCACCTTCACCAGATCGGGCTGGGAGTTCAGCAATACTTCGACGACTGGAACGGGCAGTTCTTCCTGCACCATCCTTTCAATGCCGACAGCCTGAGCGACGTGAGCCATGCCGAGTCGTTCGCGGAGATTTACTGGGAAGACAAGATCATGCCATACATCAATCAGACGTATGCGAACGATTCGATCGCCAAGGGAGGGACGCAGGTCGCCGACGCGAAGATCTTCCGGTGCATGTCCGACACGTCGGTCGTCAAGCCGTACATCAACCCCACGACCGGCCAGGTCGACGGAATCGTCAACCGCACCAGCTATCTCATGAACTCCCTGCTCAGTCACAAGACCATCCGCTACGGACGCTGGACGTTTCCCCGCTTTCAGTACGATATCGGCACGTCGAATTTCGTCGCGTTCAACGAGCGCGATGGGGAAGTCATTGACGCCAACGTGAACAATCCTGTCGCGGCCACCGACCCCAGGCAAGACGACTATGACATCTGGCTGGGCACCAACGTGCTCAATACATGGATTCCCTGGAAGCGGCACGGCCTGTCCAATGTCCTCTTCCTTGACGGTCATGCGAAGTCCATTCAGAAGCCCGACGCTTACCGGGCCATGTACCCGGGGGGAGTGATTCTCACGAACCCGAGCTTCTACCCCTGAGCGGAGATCCGGCCCCGACCGGCCTGGCAAAGCCGATCGGAGAGCCGTTTCTCGCTGGTTCAAAACGCATTGGCGCTGACGATTTCTCCACCCTGGCGAGTTGCCAGGGCCTGGAAGATTGTGAAGCCAACCTGTTCCTTGATGAACCGCACGCTGCCGTCAGCGAACAGGAAGTTCGCGCCTCCGGGGTGCAGCGACCAGTACTGATCGCCATGGGCCAGTCCCGAGGGGGAGTTGGGGCCATGTCCCTCGCCCGTGTGTGAAAGGACGAGCGCCCCACTCCCTTCGGGGTCGAGGCCGGCCTCAGCCTGAAGCGCCACGAGGGGGACCGCCGCGCCGGTGACAGCTCCGCTCCAGGTTGCACGCGAGAGGTTCTGGCTCCGCTCGCCGACGGCGAATGTCTGGCTGGTTCCGTCGGTTATCTGGGCGATCCGGATCGAGTGATTGCGGAAGAACAGGCCGTTGCCGTTGTCACGTCCCGGAGGACCGTTATCGGAGTTGATGATGTAGGGATAGAGGCTGGAGGGATCTCCGCTGCCGACCGAACCGACGTAATTCGACGACGCCACGTCGCAAATGGGCGCGCCCGGGGTCGTGCTGGTCGTCGTCGAGTCCAGGACGGTGAACGTGTCTTGCCGGTAGGCGTCGGTCGGGCAGAGGAAACTCGCCACCATGGTCAGCCTCGAGGTCATGTTGGCTGGAAATTGGATTCCCAGTACAAAGTTGACGCTGTTGTAGACGGGGCTTTGCTCCATCTGATTGAGCGCGAAAGCAGCCCAGCCCCAGCCAGGGCCGTCATTGTTGAATCTCAAGGGATCCATGATCGACAGGTAACCCGGGGGAAACGCCCCGACCGAGTCGTGATAGTTGTGCAGGGCCAGGCCGATCTGCTTCAGGTTGTTGGTGCACTGGCCACGCCTTGCCGCCTCGCGGGCCGCCTGGACAGCGGGCAGGAGCATCGAGATCAAGACGGAGATGATCGCGATGACGACCAGTAATTCAATGAGCGTAAAAGCACGACGCATGTGCATGGGCGCAAACTCCAGATCAATGGATGCTTCGATATCAGGCGCGGGCGAACACGGCGACCGGGCCGGTCGCGCCGTCACGTGCCGACAGGATGTACGAGCGAACGCCGCCTCGACCGATCAAGCGAACTGGCTTGTCGGCGGGGGGCCATGAAAGACCCTAACGATGTGGCTTAGTCAGGTGCGCCTGGCTTGCCTTGGGGGTCGGTCGATTCGCCTGGAGGAGAGCCTGGGAAACAGGCACGGAGCGTGAGGCGGGGAGCTGGTCCAAGGGGATTCTTGCACGCAAAACGAGTGGGCCGTGAGAGCCGCCTCACGACACATGCCGCCGGACGATGCGGAGTCCGGCAAACCGGCTTCGCCGCAGGGGACATCCTCGACACAGGGAGCGGAAACGGCCCCCGCGGTTGTGCCTTTCTCGGTGGTTGTGGAAGAGACGGAAATGCTTCGCGGCGGCCTCGTTCGGCCGCAACAGCACGATGCATGCCGACACCGTGGTCCGCATTTGCAGACCCGGGCATGAGACTCGGCATCAAAGGCCGGCGCGGACGACCACCCGGCATGCGCTCTCGCGCCCTGAAGCAAGAGCAAGAGCGCCAGCCAGAATTCCGGTCGTCCAGGTTGAGCAACCAGCAGTTTCATGCAATTCCGCGATTTGCCTGGAAGCGGAGTTTATCAATCGACGAGGTACGATGACAATTATAGGCGAGCCAACGACTGATTCCAGTCATTTCCGCCAAGATGTTGCACTCTCAATGTCGCGCGGGCCGATCGTGAGCCGTGGCATAAGCTTCCAGCACCCCAGCACGGCCCGGGTGGATCGCCTCAAGGCCTAGCCGCGACTTGACCGGGTACGACAGATGCTGGCTCGATCCGGCGAGGATGATCAGCCGCTGCCCTGCCGGCAAGAGAAGCAAATCGTCGACCGTACTCAGATCGAGTTGTCGGAGGTGGGGCAGCGCGGTGCGCAGAATGAACCGCAGCCAGCCCCCGGAGAACTGTTGATCCCTGCCGGGGCCCGTTGGAAGATCGGGACGCGACAGGGGCGAGGCGGTATCCGGACCAACCACGGCGAGAAGATCGAAAGGACGCTCCCGATTTCGTCTCAGGATCATGGTGCGCAAAGCCAGAAGCTCGTGAGTTTCGCTGTGGCGAAAGACTACTTCCTGGAAGCCGGTGCCCGCCGTGATCGCCAAAACAGTAAGCAGAAAGGAGGCCAGGACCTTACGCTGGCGCTCGTCATGGCGGCGCGCCCACAGATCGAGCTTCCTGATAAGCCAGATCGACACTAGGACCAGGTCCAACGCCAGGTGCACTCCCAGTGCCGTCGTGGCATCCGCCTCGCCCCGTGACAGGTCGCCGACCGCTTCACGTAAATCAGCACTGGCCCACCATGCCACGGACATCGCAGTCGCGGGAGCCAGGCCGATCAAGGCGCGAACCGGCACCCGGCGATTGACGAGGTCGGCCACCGTCACTGCGGCCAGGAGATTCAACGGCACAAGCAAGAACAAGTCCAGCGCCGATTGCGGTCCACGGGGCCAGAAAGCGGGTGCCAAGGCCGCCACGGTCAACCAGATCACCCAGAGCGCGCCCCCCACCGACTCCGGAGCATTTTCCTCGTCGATCAAAGCCAGACGGATTGATCTGGCCATTCCGTAGAAGCCCAGAGGGAGTGTGACCGGTGACAACTCGAACAGGCGGGATATCAGCGAGGGTTCTTCGCCGACCAGCCCCCACGAGGGAGACTCCAGGCCGGTCAGGGCCTCCCAGCCATAGGTCCGGAACATCCAGAGCTGCCAGGGAAGAGCCAGGAGCAGAGCGATCGTCAAGGCCAGAACAGCATGAGCCCATCCCACCCCCATCCGCCAAACCCATCGCCTCGGCGAGCGAGATCGCGGCACCGGCCGGGACGCCCCAGCCCGGAGATAAACCTGATGCAGGATCACCACCGGGATGACGACCAGGCCGAACCCGCCCAAGGTCAGGAGTGAAAGGCCCAGCGACAGCCCGCCCAGCGTGGCCCAGAAGCTCGGGCCGGCCCAACTGCGCAGTCGGATTGACTCGCCTGTGGTGCGCTGATACCAGCCGTAGCAGAGGAGGGCCCCGACCGCGCCCGCCAGGGCCAGCGTTGTCGGCATCACCTCTTGCATTCGTAAGAGCAAGGTGGGATTGAAGCCCAGCAAGATTGCCGCGGCCAATCCCATGCCCCCGCCTCGCCAGATTCTCCCGTGCAGGTAAACCAGGATGACCACGACGACACCAGCCACGTAGCTGGGCAGCACGCTCGCCAGGGGGTTGCGATCGGCGCTGAGTTCCATCCCGGCGGCGGCCAGCCAGGCGTAGAGCGGGGGCTGGAACGACACGGCTCGCAACGCGGCGGATTCACTCGCCGGCTTGATCTCGGTTGTGGCGGGAACCTGGTCAAAGGCAAGACCATCAAGCACCGCCAGGGCTCGCAGCCCCCAGAGCGGACCGGGCGGCGTCAAGTCCCAGGAATTGAGCGCCGCAAGTCCCGGAAGAACAGCCACCAGCACGACCAGCGGAAAAAACATCGCCGACCGCGGCGCCGGCCGGATCAGTGGGCGGACCCGTTGCGGTGCGGCGATCACGAGCTGGACGTGATTCTCGGCCTCTTCAGGCGACCGTTGCACGCGATCCCCTTCCATCGTCACCACGATCTCCATGACCCCGATTCTGTGCCAGATTTCACCGGCGCAGGGGTCGATGCTTCGACATGCTGCCAGGCGAACCATACCATAATCGAGCCGATCGCGGGATATTCCTTCCGGCCGGCATCCGCCCCAGCCGTTTCTCATCTCCCCACCGTCGAAGTTGAAAGCGGCGGCATTCTTGAGATTGTATCAATCAACGTGAAACACTTCCTCCATGGGGACCCACCATTCATCGCTCGCGCGGTCGGCCAACGGTTGCTGGCAGGGCTTGCAGAGCGCCCACCAGCGTTGAGTGGCCGGGTCGGCCGCCATTTTCGCCATATCGGCCTGGAAATCGGCGCCGTGATACTCGAAATAACCAAAGAGGTAAGGCCGCCCGTCGTCGAGCGTACGTAGATAGATGGAGTAGTCGCGTATCTGGCACTCCTCGATCGTCTTCAGCACCTCGGGCCAGACCGCCTGGTGCAGTCGCTTGTATTCCTCGACCATCTCCGGCTTCAGCCCGGTCACCATTCCGTATCGCTGCATGGCACTCTGCTCTCCACGCTCGAGGAGACCAGCCGTCGCGAGATCGATCGCCTCAGATGGGCTCGTCGAACTCCCCGAGCGTCAAAGGATACCGACCGTACTCCCGGACCAAGGCGACGATCTGATTGTAAGTCTTCCCGGCCACCGCGTCGGTGACCGAATGGTCCGACATGAAGACATAGCCTCCCCCCTTGGCGGCATTCAGCTTGCGCAGGACCTCGCGGCGAATCGCGCCGGCGTCGGCCGATTCCCAGACCGGCACCGAACTGTTGCCGCAGAAGGCGATCTTGTGGCCATACTGGCGGCGGAGTTCAACAACGTCCAGACCGGCCTTGGCCTCAAGCGGATTGTACCCATCCACGCCGATCTCGATGAAGTCCGGTAGAATCGCCTTGACGTTGCCGCAACCGTGATAGACGACCGGCAGGCCGGCCGCGTGTGCCGCCGCCGTCATCCTCGCCACCCAGGGTTTGAAATACTCACGCCAGTAGGCCGGCGAGAAGAGCATGCTCTTCTTGTACGCCACGTCGCCCCAGATGACGAAGCCGTCGAGCAGACCTGCCCCCGCGGCGATCTCGGCCCGGGCGCACTCGAGATAATGGGCGCCCAGGCGGTTGATCACCGCGCCCATGCGCTCGGGACATTCCGCCATCCAGAGCAACCCGTTCATCTGACCGATCAGTCGCGTGAGACACTCGCTGACCTCGATCATGCTGCCGTAGACCGGAATCGTGGTCCAGTTCGATTTCAATGTATCAATCCAGGGGGGAGAATCGCGCTGGAACGTGTCGCCCACTCCGGCAATCTGGTTGTCACCGCCAGCGAAGAACCGGCGCGGGTCGGCGGGATCGTCGAACGTCGCGCGCTCCAGGCTGTCGATCGTGTCGATCTCCCAGCCGCGCATCTCGGGCATGGGGCAAGCAAACTGCTTGCGCAGGATCGCGCCGAAGCCGGTCTTGACGACCACCGCGTCGGCCGTTTCCTCGATCGTCTCGAACGGCCTGATCCACGGGTCCATGTTGGGAACGGTGACGATCCAGTCGAGATCGTAATAATCGTACGGACTGACGTCGTCACCCAACCCGAGTTCCCGTCGCCAGCGCGTGGTGAAGCTGTCCCAGAAGAAGTCGCTGATCGGCACCCGGTCCGGTTCCTGGTGCTTGAGCGCGCGGTTCATTCGCTCGCGTTTGCGCAAGACGTTTGCCGACCGCCGGGCCTGAGCGGCAAAAGCAGCGTGCTTGTCAAGCCCCTCGAACATGCCCATGAACCGATCTCCCGATTCTCCGGCCCGCCGCGCCTGCCCCTTCGCCGGGCGAAGCGGGCTATTTTTCCACAAAGATCCGTTGATAGCTCACCAGCGCGATCCTCCGGCCGTCCGGCGAGAAGCAGGGGACGTTGATCGTCCCCTGGCCGCCATAGAGCCTGGCGAGGACGTCGACCTGGCGGCTCTCCAGGTCCATCCGCCGCAGGCTGACGTCCTTGTTTTCCGGGTGGCCCGTCACCTCTCGTTCGTAAGAGAGAAACACCATGAACCGGCCATCGGGAGAAAGGTGCGGAAACCAGTTGTTGCATTCATCGGCGGTCATCTGCTCGGCGTTGCCGCCGTCCGTTTGCATCCGCCAGATCTGCATCGTGCCGGTCCGGACGGAGTTGAAGTAGATGAACCGGCCGTCCGGAGAGAACTCGGGGCCGTCGTCCAATCCCTGGGTCGTCGTCAGGCGTTTCTCGGGACCTCCCTCGGCTGGAATCGAGTAGATGTCGAATTCGCCGTCGCGCTCGCCACAGAAGGCGAGCGTCTTCCCGTCGGGAGACCAGCCGTGCCAGTACGATGGACCTCTCGGCGTGATTTGTCGGGGCGTTCCGCCACCGATGGGTAGCGTGTAGATGAGCGACCTTCCCTGTCCCTGAGACTGGTCGCTGATCGCCAGCATGGTTCCGTCTGGTGAGATGCCATGATCATTGTTGCACCGCGTGGCGAAGCCGGCGTCGATCACCTTGGGCTCGCCCCCTGTGGACGGGATGCGGTAAATCCGGCCGCCGGAGTTGTAAATCAGGGCCTGACCGTCCTTCAACCAGTTCGGGGCCTCGATCCGGCCGGGCGTAACATGAACCACACGCCGATCCGTTGACGCCAGCGTCTGGGTCTCCAGGGTGCTGTAAAGCACGGCCCGCGGCGTCGGCGCGGGAAGGGGAGCGGTCAGTTCCACGTTCGAGAACAGAACCTCTTCCGTCACATCCTTATCGTGCGAGCATGCGCCGATGCCGACATAGTATGGCTCCTCCAGCTCGATCCGCGTCGCCGCGCCGGAATAGGCGAGCCGCTCACCCGCCGAGCCCAGAAACATCAAGGTATACTTGCCCACTTTCTCGATCCGCAGCCTTCCGGGAGCCGTGACATTTGCTTGAATCTCGTGAGTGGCCGCTCCCTTCGCGTCGCGAAACTGGAGCGAGGTCAGGCCATCGCCGTGGAGGGCGATGTCGACATAGGGTGCATCCGGGTCCAGGCTCTGGCGGATCATCAGGCATGCCTTGCGGTGCGGATTGGCTCCCGCGCCCTTGAAGGCGATATCCGCCGTCAGGGCGACGTCTCCCGAAGCTCGCTTCCAGACGAAGTGGAAGGCATCGCGACCAAACCACATGTTCTCTCCACTGCCCGAGACCGTGTAGCAGCGGCCGGCGGCAGAGAAGCTGGCCGCGCCCGGGTGAAGCACCTCGCCGATACCTCCGTGATTCTCGAAGATCCCGACCGGAGCGGGCGAGCCCAGCGCTGAGGTGGCTCCCCTTTTTGGCGCCGCCGCGGGAGCCGAGGATGGTGTATAACGCGGAAGCGTTCCCAGGAGCGCCTGCCGGACCCATTTGCCGAAATGAGGCGTGGGCGAGTAGTTCCAGTTGGAGATCAGGCGGGGGCCGGCCGCGGGATGCAGATCCCACGCCGTCCAGTTCCACCCGTGATCCTCCAGCGCCTGCAAGACCTGACGCACCCACTGCTCGCCGGTTTTCCCCGCCCCGCCGCGTGATTCACTACCAAATTCGCTGACGATCACGGGAAGCTTGGCGGTGGCGGCTTCCATCTTGCCGATCCAGCGCTCGACCGTGTCTCCTTTGAAGGGATAGGTGTGATTGGCATAGATCACGCCGTTGCCCCGGGGATCGGCAAGCTGCCTGCCCTTGAGGAACCCTGTCATGTCATAGGCCCAGTCCAGGCCCCCGGCGATCACAACGTTCCGCGCCCCCGTGTCGCGGACGGTATCCAGAAGAGTCTGCATTCCGACAGCTTCATAGGTTCTGGCCGGGTTTCGTCGGAGGGCCTTCTCCGTGACCTGGCCTCCCTTGAGCCAGACGTCCCAGGTCACGTCGTGCGGCTCGTTGTAGAGGTCGAAGATCACCGCGGGATGGTTCTTGTACGTGCTGGCCAGGTCCTTCCAGAATTCCAGGCTGTTCTTGTCGGGCATGACATGCTGGCCGATCTGCTTGCCCCACACTCCCGTATCCGACCAGTGAAGATCGAGGATGATATAGCAGCCATGATCCGCACACAGGTCCACAACCTGCTTGACCAACGCGCGATAGGCCTTGCCCTGGTCATTCTGCTCGGCCGCCTTGCCGAACCAGCGGTCCTGCGCCAGCGGCAGACGAATGACGTTCACGTGCCAGTCACGGATGGCCGTCTTCACGGTCTCCAGGATGTGACCTTCGCCATTGCTGGTCCATTCCATGCTCGCCGTGTTCACGCCCCGGAGCCGCACGCGCTGGCCCTGGCTGGTCTCGATTCGCGTGCCAACAACCTTGAGCGGGAGAGGTGGCTTCGAGCGAGCTACGGC
>JBMFUH010000218.1:0-8801 GCA_049966735.1 Isosphaeraceae bacterium | reverse complement strand
ATCCAGGAGCGGGTCACCTACCACGACCCATGTAATATCGCCCGCAACGGTCGCATCACCGAGGAGCCCCGCGAGATCCTCAAGGCCATCTGCGGCGACTTCGTGGACATGACCCCCAACCGGTCCGAGAACCTCTGTTGCGGCGGGGGTGGTGGAACCGTCTCGATCGACGAAATCCGCGCGTTCCGCACGGGGAAGATGGGCAAACGCAAGGCCGACCAGATCCGCGCCACTGGGGCGAAATACGTGGTCGCGCCCTGTGCCAATTGCAAGAAACAGCTCCGGGAAGTGTGCGCGGACAATGGCCTGGACGATGTCGAAGTCGTGGGCTTGCACGACCTCCTGCTGCGGGTCATCGATGTGAATGGTTCGTCCAGCGTGTCCGCGGAAGAACCCCAGACCGTGGCGGTGGAAGAGCAATCGTAGGGAGGAGCAAATGGAAACTTGGCTTGAGTGGGCGCGTGGCCCAGCATTCTATGCGGCCTTGACGTTCATGGTGTTGGGGCTGGTCCGCCGGGTGGCGATAACCGTCTGGGAACTCGCGTGGACCTGGCGTCGCGCGGGAGACAAGGAAATCCCTTCGCACCGCGTCCTGGCGGCTACGATGGAGTGGCTGCTTCCGCGGCGCCGTCTGGGAAACCGCCTCCCGTACAGCCTGTCCACGCTGGTGTTTCATGTCTCGATCTTGCTGGTGCCTCTGTTCCTGGCCGGGCACATCGCGCTCTGGAGTCCGGTCCTGGGCTTCGCCTTGCCGGCATTGCCCAACAGCCTGGCAACGTTCTTGACCGTGGCCGCCATCGTGACCAGCCTGGCCCTGGTGGTCGAGCGGATCGCCTCGCGCGAATCCCGATTCCTCAGCCGCTTCCAGGATTACGCGTTGCCGCTGGTGGTGGCCGTTCCCTTCGCGTCCGGGTTTCTGGTCATGCACCCGGGAATGAACCCGTTTCCCTTCGACGCCACGCTCTTGGTCCATGTGCTGAGCGCCAACATCGTGCTGATCCTGGTGCCGATCACCAAGCTCAGCCACGTGATCTTGCTGCCGGCCACCCAACTGGTCTCCGAACTGGCATGGCATTTCCCCCCCGACGCCGGGAGCCAGGTTGCCCGGGCGCTCAAGAAAGAAGGTGAGGCGATATGAACACGCAACCAGCGATGCTGATCGATACGACTCTCTGCACCGGCTGCCAGGAGTGCGTCAAGGCGTGCAAGGAGGAGAACCATCTGGAGGCCGACCGGCCCTGGCGCGAGCAGGGGGCCATCGACGACCTCTCGGCGACGCGGTTCTCCACGGTGCTGCGCCGGCCGAACAACCATTTCGTCAAGCAGCAGTGCCGCCACTGCCTGGAACCGGCCTGCGTCAGCGCCTGTATTGTTGGAGCCATGCAAAAATCGCCTGAGGGGCCAGTGATCTACGACGGCAGTCTGTGCATGGGCTGCCGTTACTGCATGGTCGCCTGTCCCTTCAGCATCCCACGCTATGATTGGGATCGGGCAATTCCGTATGTCCGCAAATGCACCTTGTGTTATCCCCGGATCAAGGAGGGGAAGCTCCCGGCCTGCGTCGAGGCCTGCCCGGAGAAGGCTGTCATTTTCGGCGATCGCGCGGAGTTGCTCGCGGAAGCACACAAGCGATTGCGGACCGCTTCCACGAAATATGTCCAGAAAGTGTACGGTGAGCACGAAGTGGGCGGCACGTCGGTGCTGTACATCTCCGATATTCCGCTGGACTTTCTCGCCTGGAAGCCGGATCTGGACAGCCAGCCACTGCCGGATCGGACCTGGGCGTGGCTGAGCAAGGTGCCGCCGGTGGTCCTGCTGATGGGAGGGCTCATGACGGGAACCCACTGGATCATCGGCCGCCGCATGAAACTAGCGGCGGAGGCGGCTCAGCACGCCGCGCCTGGGGAACAACAAGACGGCAATACGGCCGACAACACGCATAGCCACGGGGACCACGATGATTGATCGACTTTCGGTTCTGAAGACGATTCTCTGGGCTCTGGTGGGCGTCCTGGGCGCGATCACCGTGGTCCGTCTTTTCTATGGCTTGGGAGCGGTGACCAACCTCTCCGACGCCGCCCCCTGGGGCCTGTGGAATGGCTTTGACGTGATGGCCCGCATCGCTCTAGCCGCAGGCGCGTTCACGCTGGCGGCCACAGTCTACATCTTCCACCTGGAGGCCTATCACCCCTTCGCTCGCCCCGCGATTCTTACTGCTCTGCTGGCGTATCTCACTGCGGACGTGTGCCTGCTCTTCGACCTCGGCCTGCCCTGGAACATCTGGCACCCAATGGTATATTGGCAGCACTACTCCGTCTTGTTTGAAGTGGCCATTTGCGTGATGCTCTACCTGACGGTGCTCTCGCTGGAGTTCGCGCCGGTGGTCCTGGAGCACCCCTCGTTTACGCGCCCACTGTATCGAATCACCTATAAGCTGATCAAGAAGGCGACGATCCCGTTGGTCATTGCGGGCATCGTCATCTCGACGTTGCACCAGTCCTCGCTGGGATCGCTCTTCTTGATCACACCCTACCGGCTCCATCCGCTCTGGTACTCACCCATCATCTACGTGCTTTTCTTCGTGTCGGCCATTGCTTTTGGGCTGATGACCGTGGTGATGGAATCGCTGTTCGTGGGCTACTTCCTGAAGTACAAAGTCCCCGTCCAGCAGCTTTCGCGCCTGAGCGTGGCCGCGGCGTGGCTTCTGGGGGTCTATGCGATTGTGCGCGTGGGTGATCTGGCCGTGCAAAAGCAGTTGGGCGTGTGCCTGGACGGCTCCTGGCTAAGTTGGCTCTTCCTCTTCGAGATGGCCGTCAGCGTTTTGATACCGGCGGGCCTGCTGATCTTCCCGAAGGTGCGCTCCAGCATCGCTGGGCTGGCGGTCTGTTCGGGATTGACAGTTTTTGGCATGACGCTCTACCGGATGGACGTCTGCATCATTGCCTTCGCGCGCCCGGATGGGATGAGCTACTTTCCGAGCTGGATGGAGCTCACCATCAGCCTGGGGATCGTCGCCGGCGCGATTCTGGCCTTCCTCTACTTCGTGGAGAATTTCAAGGTTTACGACCATCTACAGCCGGAATTGCTCACGACCAAACCCAGTTACGACCCGTCCACACTTCATCGCCTGTTGCCGGAAGAGCTGGCTCGGGGGCGGAGGTATTCGCTGGCCGCAATCTCCGCGGCGGCTCTGACGGTTCTGGCACTTCCCGTCGAAGGCGCCAAGCCCGTGAAAACCTCAGTCCTCGCTCCGCGCACGGTGGATGGTTTCGCGATTGCCCGCAAGGATGTAAAAGGCCGAATGCTGGCGCTATCCCAGCCGAAGGAGGCTTCCAGCGGCGTCGAGTCAGTCCGGCTGCTCCTGATCGACGGCAATCACAGGAGCGATGCGGTCTTGTTCAACCACGTCGCGCACGTGGAACGCGCAGGTGGGGAGCAAGCCTGTGCCGTCTGCCACCACCTGAACATGCCGCTAGACCGCAGCTCTTCGTGCTCGGCTTGTCACCGCGACATGTATGAGCAGACTTCGGTGTTTCGCCACGACCAGCACGTGGCCGCATTCGACGGAAACCGAGGCTGCACGCAGTGCCACGCCGACTCCACGGAAGCCAAGACCTACCTGACCGCCAAGGCCTGCACCGAGTGCCACGAGCAACCACAGGCTTCAGACTCCGTGATCCCGGAGGCCCACCCACGTTGGCTGCCCGCGACGGGGTACATGAATGCACTCCACGACCTGTGCATCAAGTGCCACGAGAAGAAAGTCAAGGAGGCGCCCGCACAATATTCACCAACCCTGGCGCGCTGCGATACGTGTCACGACACGAATCGGAGTAGCGAACTGAGCTTGCTGGCCCCTGGCGCAAGCAAGAATAACGGACCCAAAACAAACCCATAAGAGACGGAACTAACGTGCTCAGTGATCAGTTGATGGGTCAGGCGTCTTGCCAGCATGATCTGGCTGGCAGCCTGCCCCCAAATGCCGAGGAAACCCTCGTGCGTGTTGACGAGATCCAAGCCTGGCTGCACACGAACCTCTTTGAGGAGGTGCCGATCGCCATCGGCGTGATCAGCCCGGACTTCCGGATCGTCCAGGCCAACCACCGCTTCCGCGAGACCTACGGTCCCTGGGAAGGCCGCCCCTGCTACCAGGTTTACAAGGGCCGGAGCGAACCCTGCCCCGAGTGCGCTGCACAGCGGACGTTCGCCGATGGCAAGATCCGGACCCGGGAAGAAGAAGGAACGGTGCGCAACGGCGCGCCGAGCCACTATTTCGTCCACATCGTTCCCATCACCCGGCCCAGCGGCGAGATCCCGTTCGTCATTGAAATGTCCACGGACATCACGCCGGTCAAGCAGTTGGAGCAGGAAAAACGGCAAGCGGAGCGGCTGGCCGCCGTGGGCGAGACCGTCGCCGGGATCGCGCACGGCATCAAGAACGTGCTCATGGGTCTGGAAGGGGGCATGTATGCCGTGAACACCGGGATCGAACAGGGAGACGACCAGCGAATTGCCCGCGGTTGGCAGATGCTGGAAGAGAACGTGACCCGCATCTCCCAGTTCGTCCGCGAGTTTCTCGATTTTGCTCGGGGCCGAGTCGCCCGCGTCGCGGTGATCGATCCCAACGAGCCGCTTCGCAAGGTCGCCGCCCTCTTCAGTGAAAAGGCGCGGCAGGCGGGGGTCCGGCTGACGGTTAACCCCGGAGTGGGAATCTTGCCCGCTCCCCTGGACGAAGAAGGTATCCACACCTGCCTGGCCAACCTGGTTTCCAACGCGATTGACGCGTGCTTGCTCGGCGACGCGGCGCGCGAACATGTCGTGACCATTTCCAGCCGGGAAACCGACGGAACCTTGATCTACGAGGTAGTGGACAACGGTCAGGGGATGGACTCCGAGATCAGCCGCCAGGTATTCTCCAAGTTCTTCACCACGAAGGGTTCCGATCGAGGTACCGGCCTGGGACTCTTGACCACCAAGAAGATCGTCCATCAACATGGAGGCCGGATCTCCTTCGAATCCAAAGAGGGCGAGGGCTCCCGCTTTCGGATCGAACTTCCCCGCGCCGAATTGCCCAAGCTGACTGCCAACGACGACGTCCGCTCGGCAACGGCGGCAGAGAACACTTGAGAGAATGAGGTGAATTCATGGCCAGCGCTCAGGACAAGACCGTACTCGTCGTCGACGATGAGCCCGATGTGCGGGAGTATCTGGCCCAGATCCTGCGCGATGCCGGCTTCCAGGTACTGACCGCCAGCGATGGCGACGCGGCGCTGGAGATCATCCGCGGCCGCCGACCGGATTTCATTTCGCTCGATCTGGTGATGCCCAAGAAGAGCGGACACAAGCTGCTCTACGAAATCCGCAAAGACCGGGAACTGGCCCGGATTCCCGTGGTGATCGTCACCGCGCACGCGCAGGACGACCTGGGCCAGATCGACTTCGAGCAGGTCATGGAGAACCGGGTCATCTCCGGTCCGGGCGTCTATCTGGAGAAGCCGGTCAAACCGCTCGACTACGTGCGTTGCGTCCAGCGGGCGCTGGGGATCGAGGAAACCCCTGAAGTCGAGGATCGTATCAACCTTCAAGAGGAGTTGAAACAACACCTGGCGACGGCAGATCCCCAGGCTCTACGCCGTGCGCTGGAGACGCTTCGCAAGAAACAGCCAACCAGCAACTGAGTGGCTCTCTTTGATTCGGGGAGAGCGAGGCTCCCGCCGAGCTATGGTCTGGATTCGGGGAGAGCGAGGCTCTCGCCGAGCTATGGTCTGGATCAGCTCGCCAGAAGGCTCGTCCTCGCCGTATTGTGCAGTATCGTAGGGTCCGCCGTGCGGACAAAACGCCCCGGTCATCGGTCCCCACAGCGGACCTTACCGGGAGCCATCGAACCGAAAACCGCTACAGCGGCCCCCCTCAAGAAAGTAAAAGGAACTCGACCATGTCCGACGTCCACCCGAACAAGAGAGTCCTGATTGTCGACGACGAACCAGCCGTCGTGAGCTACCTGGAAATGGTGCTCCACGATAGCGGCTACGAGACCCGGACCGCGTCCAACGGCAAAGAAGCCCTCGAGTCGGTCCGACGGGAGAAGCCCGACCTGGTCACGCTCGATATTTCCATGCCCGAGTCCTCGGGCACACGTTTCTATAAGGAACTCAAAACGGACCCCGACCTGAAATCCGTTCCGGTCGTGATCGTGACGGCCGTCACTGGCTACGCGGGCGATCAGTACGGCTACCAGAAATTCATCAGCCACAGCCGCCTGGTCCCCCCGCCGGAAGGATTCTTCCCCAAGCCCATCGAGAGGCAGGAGTTCCTGGAGACAATCCACAAGCTACTGGGCTGAGCGCGCGCTGCCCGAGCGCGACGGACGAACCCAACTGCCCGCCCTGCATTCGAGGTGCTGCCAAAAGGCCGCTGCGCGGTCTTCCTACGAAAAATACTTGCGTAGCAAACCCAGACTGGCTGGAACCGCGGTCTTTGCGTCCTCGTTTCCCTCGAACTCCAGGGAGATCCAGCCCTTGTAGCCGCTTTCCCGCACCAGTTGCGCGATCCGCGAGTAATCGAGATCGAGGCTGTACCAGCGCCCGCCCCCCAGATAGGTCTTGGCCTGAACCAGGAGGACCGGCACCTTCGAGTGCAGCATCTTCTGCATCTGGTCGTACGAATGCTCCAGGAAGTTACCCGTGTCGAGCGTCATCCCCAGCCAGGGGGACCGGATCGTCTCGACGATCCGCAGCACGCCCTCCGCAGTCCGGCCGAGGCCCCAGTGATTCTCGAGTCCGAGCGCCACTCCGCACTCCTCGGCCTTCGGCAGCAGCGCTGCGATCGAGTCGATCACCCACTTGAACGCCTCCTCTTCGGTATGCCCTGAGAGCGGCGGTTCGATTCCCTTCTTGGCCATCAGTTCATCGAACGAGCCAGTGGTGCCCCATCGGCCCGTGTTGATCCTCATGGTGGGAATGCCCAACCGGTAGGCGATCTCGATCTGGTCGAGCGTCTTGCGGACGTTGGCCTGCCGGACGCCCGGATCCGGGCTGACAAAACCCTGATGCGTGGAGAAGCCCATCAAGGCCAGGCCGAGGGAGTGCGCCTGGCGCTTGAGCTTCTGGAGAACACTGTTGGAGGTGTCTTCCATCTGGATGAGCAGGATCTCGACGCCATCGAAGCCCAAGGCTGCAGCTCGCTCGATGCACTCGGCCACGCTGACTCGTTTGCCCCGGAACTGCCAGAACGAGTAGGTTGAGACCCCGATGGAGAAACGGGTTCGTCGTGCCGCATCCTCTCGGCTCACGGCCGCGCCTGAGGCCACGCCTGGAGAACCCGGATTGACCGCCGCGATCGCACTCGCGATGCTGGCCTGTTGCAGGAAAGTACGTCGGTTCGGGTGCATGACACTTCACTCCTGGGAAGGTTTGCCACGATCCCAGTATTGACGTACAGCGCTCGATAATCGAGCAGAAAGGCAAAGGATTTCCCGGCTCCATGCGTTTTCCCGCACTTCTGCTCAATTCCGACCTTTACCAGTTCCGGGTGGCCGGGCATGAAAGTGGGCATGGCGAAAGGCCGGGACTCCTGGGGATGTCGACCCAAGCCCGACGGCTCCAGATCACTGCCGTCTGCGAGCGCCACCTGGCCTTTCGAGCCATCGTGAGCGACGATCGGCCGGTATTCCGGACCGACCGTGATGAACGCAAGTTCCATTACCATATCGTGTCTCCCGGGAAAACCGGCGATAACTGAACCACCGACGGCTGAAAGCCGTTGGGTTCAGCAGTCGGCTGAAAGCCCGGTTGCTTGAGGAGAATTAGGAAAGTGGGTCTGCCTGCCTCTCGGAAGACCAGGCCGGAAATCCAATCGGAATGGATCACGACGGGTTGGTATGGATTTACGATCATGACTTCGACGGAATCGCACCCCTGGCGAATGGCTTCGAGGAGTGCATTCGAGAACGTTTTCTAAAGCTCGGAGCGAATCGAACCATGCCCCATCTGGCAATTGCCATCTGCCATTTGACATCTGGCGTCTGAATCTGGAATTTGCCATCTGCCATCTGGCATTCGGCATCTGCGCATCTGGAATTTGGCATCTGGAATCCTCATCGTGAAACCCGGTCGAGATGCACTCCGAGCCATCCTGAATCGTTGCGGGCTGAGCCTGGAATCTCACCCGCTCGAGCAACTCTGGACCTATCACCAGATGCTCCGCGAGGCCAATGCCCGGCTCAACCTGACCAGGATTTACAACTTCGAAAACATGGTGCTCAAGCACTATGTGGACAGTCTGCTGGTCTTGAAGTTCGTCGAGCCGCCCTCGCCGCTCATCGACATGGGGTCGGGTCCTGGGCTGCCGGGAATTCCCCTGAAGATCGCCCGGCCAGACGTGCGGATGATCCTGGCGGAGCCGCGCGGGGCGAGGGCCGAGTTCTTGCGGGAAGTTTGTGACCGGCTGGGACTTCAGGAAATCGAGGTCTACGCCCACAAGCTGGGGCCCGGTTATGCCGGTCAGGTTGCCGGGATCATCAGCCGTGCCGTCGGGGAGATTTCCGAGACGCTGGATCGCGTGGCCTCGTGCCTCGTTCCCCGAGGTCGGATGATCTTCATGAAAGGACCCGAATGCGACACCGAGATCGAAGAGGCGGCACGGCGGCAACCGACGCTCTTCCGGCTCGAGGCGGATCATGCCTACGCGATTCCCGGAACGCCACACCAGCGCCGGCTCGTTGTCTACCAGCGGCTGGAAGCCGAAGCTCCGGTGCGATCGCGGCGGTCCGGACCGGTTCCCGCTTTCGAAGGTCCCGTGCG
>JBMFUH010000217.1:0-8808 GCA_049966735.1 Isosphaeraceae bacterium | reverse complement strand
CGGGCAGGTTGGCCACCACGCCAGCCACCCGGCCCACGCCTGGCTCGCGCGCCAGGCGGGTCAGGACCGCACTCTCGCCTGGAAGATGGACCGCCAGACCCCAGACGGTGGTCGACGTGTAGTACAGTCCGCCCAGTTCCACCGCGGTCGCCACGACCAGCCAGGAGGCGCCCAGCTTCCGCCGGCGCCAGGCCAGGACGAGCGCTGTCGCGGTCGACCAGCAGAACGCGGCCAGGCCGAGGACCAGCGCCAATCTCGGGCCCCCGAGCCGCGTCTGCAATCCCCTTCCCGATGTCCAGTAAAACGCCCAGCCGGCCGCGGCGAGGGCGAAGCTCCAGGCCACGATCAGCCCCAGGCGAAACGCGCCGGGCGGGTCGGCCCCGGCGCGGTCCAGTCCCGATCCCGCGGCCAGGCAGAGCCCCAGACTGGCGACCAGGGTGTAGCGTCCCGGGGCGCGAAACCAGCCCAGGCCGGGAAGCCGCGTCACGCTCGCGTAGCCGGCCGGCCAGAGGCGGGGCAGCATCGCCAGCAAGACGGCCGCGACGGCGAGGACGAGCCAGGGAACGAGCCGGCGGTCTCTCGCTCCGCCCAGGGCCAAGAGCGCCAGGAAGACCGGGATCGTGCCGATATAGAAGCACGACTCGTAGCCGGTGCTCCCCTGCGAGAGCCAGTACAGGCCCTCCGGCCCGCCCGGAATGCCCCGAAGGAATGCGGGGATGGCCAGCTCGGCCCAGTGCGCGGGGGGCATCGAGTAGAAGGCCAACTCGGCGAACGAGCGGTGCGTGAACCCCAAGAACCGCGCCAGCTCCCAGCTTGTCCGCAGCTGGACGGCGGCCAGCGCGGCGCCCCAGCACAGGGCGGCGACGAGGCCGGGGAAGCGCCACCAGGGACGGCGGTCGGCAATCGTTCTCCAGATTCCCAGGACCAGGACCAGCCCCGCCGTCCACGCCTGCACCTGGAAATGCCCCAGGGTCAACTGCAACCCCCAGGCGCACGCCAGGAGGACGAGAGCAAGGAAACGGCCGCTGGCCAGGTGCCACTCGGCCAGAAGAAGCGCCAGGGGCAGGTAAGGCAGGGCATGGTAAAACGGCTCGTGGCTGGAGTGAATCGCCTGGAACCCGCAGAAGGTAAAACCAATGGCCGCCAGCGCGGCGCCCTGTGGCGAGACCTTGAGGAAGCGCGCGTAGGCGTAGGTCGAGAGGGCGAGCCAGACGTGGTGCAGCCACATCGCCAGGCGGTACGCGGCCGAGACGCTGAAGAGGCCGTAGAGCAGCCAGTTGATCGGATAAAGCGCCGCGACATGGCTCTCCGCCAAGAGCGGAATGCCCAGTCCGAGGCGGTCGGTCCAGAACGGCAGACGCCCCTGGGCCAGCAACCGAGCAAGTTCCACCTTGAGCGGGCGGTACAGGCGGTCGGGATCGCCGCCCCGAGGCTCGATGCCCACCAGCAGGCCCAGAAGCAAGAGTCCCGCCAGGCCGGCCGCCAGCGCGGCGGGAGACTGCAATCGTCGGACGACGGCTCTGAGCACGTCGGGCTCCTGCTTGGGCACCCAGCGAAATGATTCACGCTCGCGAGGGCGCCAGTCGCGAAATCGGTTTTCTCATGATACGATCTTGCAGGGAGCGTGAAACATTGTCCCGGCGCCGATAAACTATCGTAGTGTTTCATGGTCCGCGATGAAATGTCGCTGAATCATTGGATCGGGTGTTAGGTCTCTGATGCGAGGAGAACGGGTTTCATGATCGACACGAAATGCCCGGGATGCGGCGCGGAAGGCCGTTTACCCAATACCAAGATCAACACCCGGCTCGTCTGCCCCAAATGTTTGAAAGTCTTTCATGTAACCACCGCTGGACGCTCGGCGGCCGGAGAGCCCCCCACGCCCAGCGCGGCGGCAACCTCGAAACGTGGCGGCAAGGATTCCGATGAGACCCAGAGGTTCGAGGACGCGCTCCGGGACCTCTCCGAGACCCTCACCTCACGCAAGGCCCTCAGCGTCCTGGGCACGATTCTGGTTGTTGGGCTGATCGTTTGGTTCTTCGCGACCCGCAGAAGTGAGAGGGTCGAGCCCCGGGCGGAAGAAGTCATGAAGGCCCTTGTGGCGGGAGACCTGAAAACCCTTGAAGGCCTTTGCTCCACGGGAACGGCTCAGGAAGCGGTCAAGTGGTACGACAAGATCCGCGATGTGTGCGACTCCGTTCGCCAGAGTCAGGGGCCGGGCCAGTTGGTCATCTCGGTGGGGGTCACCCAGGAGGACAAGGCCGAAGGAACCGCCGACGTGATTGCCATGGCCTTCCTCGGCGAGGCATCGCTGGAGCGGAAGGCCGGATCGTTGCCCGACCCCAACGTCGCCCTGCCAGTCGCCCGCAGCCTGAGCATCCCCATGGCCTTCCGTTCGGAAGGTTGGTCGGGTTGGCGCCTGGACGGCAGACGAACCCTCATGATGCCGACCCCCGGCGCTCGGAGCGCTCCTTCCCCTCCTCGTGGACAGATGAGACGCTAGGCAAGCCGTTGTTTCCCCCGCTTGCCAGAGGGTCGATTGTGGCTCGAAGTGCCGTTCCAACTGCAAGATACGCGGAATGGGTAAATCAAGTGCTCCTTGACGAGTGAGACGGTTGCCGCTACCATGTTCCGAACTTCTGGCCTGCTCCGCCAGGACGGTTTCCCGGTCCAATCGGAGCCGCTTCTGGTGATCTGCCGGCGGACCCGGCAACGATGGGTCGAACTCGCGGTCGAAACGATTCCAGGCGATCGGGATCATCACCGCCGGGAATCCGAACCTGATCAACTGACGGGGAAACAGGTCCGGCGATGAGGACGTTGGCGGGTGCGCCGGTTCATCGCCGGGGATCAGAGGTCTCGCCCGGTCGTTACGCCCTGGATCAACGCATCGCCCCCCGTTCCAGACACGTTGAGGTGGAAACCCTAGCCGATGCATCCCTTCGACGGACTCCAGGAAATCGTCAAGCCCGACGCCCCCTTGGCCCCCCAGATCTGGTTTCGCCTGGGCGGACACGCCTCGTTCTTCGCCAAGCCGCGCACGGTCGACGAGCTGCGCGCGGTCATCGCCCGATCTCGCCAGGCTGAGTTGCCGTTCAAGATCCTGGGGGGAGGCTCGAACGTCCTGGTCCGCGACGACGGCGTCGAGGGGCTGGTCATTCAGCTCGAAAGTCCCTTCTTCTCCGACGTCAGGATCGAGGACAACGTCATCGCCGTGGGAACCGCGGTCCCGCTCATGGCCCTGATCTCGCAGACCGCCCGCGCGGGCCTGGCGGGGCTGGAGGTCCTGACCGGCATTCCGGGTACGGTCGGGGGCGCTCTCCGGGGCAACGCGGGAGGACGCCAGGGCTCGATCGGCCAGTTCGTCCGCCGGGTCACCGTCCTCGACGCCGCCAACGACATCCAGGTCCGCGACCGCGATGACCTCAGCTTCGCCGACCGAGAGTCGAACCTGGACGAGCCCGTCATCCTGGATGCGGAGTTCGAGCTGGGCCACGAAGACCCCGAGGCCGTCGTCCGCCGGATGCGGAAGATCTGGATCATCAAGCGCGAGAGCCAACCCTATGGCCATCAGTCCTCCGGCTGTATCTTCAAGAACCCGACCACCGACGTCTCGGCCGGCGCCCTGATCGACCAGGCCGGCCTCAAGGGGGCCCGGTTCGGCGGCGCTGAGGTCTCCGACCGCCATGCCAACTTCATCGTCGCCCATCCCGGCGCCAAGGCATCGGATATCCTCCACCTGATCGACCAGATCCAGCAGCGGGTCTGGCAACAGTTCGGCTACGACCTGGAACTCCAGCTCCAAATCTGGTGAGGAGCCCTGGTCATGGAGTATCGCGAACCGCCTCGAATCGCCGCGGCCGAGAGGCGGCTCGATGGGGCGCTCGACGACCCAGGCCCCCGGCCTCGACCGCGCCACTTCGAGTTCGCCCACGCCCAGCGGCAACTCGATTCTCCTCGCCTCGCGTTTGCAATCCTCCTTGCAATGGTGGCTCTTGCCGTGGCCGGCTATCTGGTCAGTCAGTTTTCCAGGACCGCCATCGACTGGCTCCATCAGCAGCCGCGGTATCAGTTCCGGTTTGACGACATCGAACTCGTGCCTCCCCCTCCCGACTGGTTCCGAGGGGGCGCGAAGGCGTTCCTGAAACAGGTTCGGGAGAACGCGAAGGAGGCGGAGGTCCTCCGAGTTTTGGAACTCCACAAAGGCGAGAGCGACAAGGACCAGATTCTCCTCGACTTCAAGAAATTCCCCTGGGTCGAGGATGCTCCTCGCGTCGAGTACCCCCCGCGCTCGATCAGGGCCCACCTGGTTTACCGCGTCCCCGTAGCTCGCATGTGGTTTCCCCAAACTCTCCCGGTTTACCTGGATCGAGAAGGATGCCTCCTCCCGGTCGAGGACATCGACTTGGAGCGGCTCGGTCCGCTCATCCGGATCACGGGAGCTGGGCTGGAGCGCGCGGCGGCCGGAAACCGCCCGGGGCTCGCCTGGCGATCATCCGCCGCCGGAGCCGAGGCTGTCCGCTTAGAAGAAAGCCTCAAGGATGCCGCCGCCCTCGCGGGCTTCATTCTGGCACCCGAGCATGTGAAAGAGGCCGCGGAGCTTCCGGCCCTCCGGATCATCCGGATCGAGGCCGCGGAGCCCCGCGGTCTCTGGCTCGAAAACGCATGCGTGCTCGACCAGCGCGGACAGGACATCGTTCCTTCCATGATCCTCTGGGGCGAGGCCCCAGACAAGGAAGCCCCGGGCAGTCTGAAGGCTTCGGAGAAATGGGATATCTTGAAAAACTGGGCGAAGAACTCGGCGCGACGTAGGCTTCCCGAGCACGATTACTGGGAATTCTCGAAGTCGGAGTTGAAGCCGGTGGAGACGGATCACCGCCGGTCATGATCTGTTCCGGCCTCCCGGCTCAGCTCGGGACATTGCCGCTTCTCGGCGTCCTATTTTGAAGAGGGAAAGGTCTTGCGGCGGAAGCGGCCGAGCAGCCGGCAACGCGGCGGTCGCCTGAGGAACAAATGGGAGTGCATGCACCATGGCCAATCGTCTGGGCCCGATGTGGTTGAATCGCGTCTCGCAGTTGACCGGCCCCACCCCCACGGGGCGATTCAGCAAGTTCGCCCTCCTCGTCCAGCGGGTCAATGCCTTGGAACCCACCTTTGAAGCGTTCACCGACGCCGAGCTTCTGGCCAAGTCGCATGAACTGCGCCTGCGGGCTCACCAGGGAGACTCGCCGAACAGTCTGCTGGTCGAGGCCTTCGCGCTGGTCCGGGAATCGGCCAAGCGGACGGTTGGCCAGCGCCATTTCGACGTCCAGATCCTGGGCGGCATCGCCATCCACTACAAGTGCATCGCCGAGCTGGAGACCGGCGAGGGAAAGACGCTGGTCGGCACCATGCCAACCTATCTCAACGCCCTGCCGGGCAAGGGCGTGCACGTGGTCACGGTCAACGATTACCTGGCCCGCCGCGACGCCGAGTGGATGGGGCCAATCTATCAGCTCCTGGGCATGACCGTCGGCTGCATCCAGACGGGTCAATCCGACCCTTCCCGCCGCGAGGCCTACGCCTGCGACATCACCTACGGAACCAGCAAGGAATTTGGCTTCGACTTCCTCCGCGACGAGTTGAAGCGGCTCCAGCTTGGCGACACCCATCGCAAGTCGTACGAGGAGGTCTTCCTGGGCACCGGCATGCACGCGGAATCGGAGATGCCCGTCCAGCGCACCCACTACTACGCCGTGGTCGACGAGGCCGACAGCATCCTGATCGACGAGGCCCGAACCCCGCTGATCATCGGCGCCAACAACCAGCCCACGCAGGAAGAGGCCGCCGCCTACTACGGCGCCGACCAGCTCGCCGAGACATTGGTGCGGGTGAAGGACTACAAGTACGACCCCCTCGAGCGGAAGGCCGAGCTGACCGCCGCCGGCCGTCGCAAGGTCCAGGCCCGCGCGGCCCATCCAGCGTTCGTGACCCTCACGGTCGACGGTCTCTACGAATACGTTGAACGCGCCCTCCGCGCCCAGATCGCCTACCTCAAGGACCGCGACTACGTCGTCCACGAGGGGGAAGTGGTCATCGTCGACGAGTTCACCGGCCGCATGATGCCCGGCCGCCAGTGGCAAGACGGCCTGCACCAGGCCATCCAGGGCAAGGAAAAACTGGAGATCACGCTGGAAACGATCACCGCCGCGCGCGTTACTGTTCAAGACTTCTTCAAGCGTTATCAGAAGCTGGCCGGCATGACCGGAACCGCGACCTCCGACGCCCGCGAGCTGAGGCGCATCTACAAGGTCGGCGTGATGAAGATCCTCACCAACCGCCCTTGCCGCCGCGTCTGGCTGCCCGACCGCGTCTTCTCCACCGAGGAAGAGAAGTTCCGGGCGGTGGCCGACCAGATCATCGAATGGAACAAGGTGGGCGTGCCGGTCCTGATCGGCACCCGATCGATCGAGAAGTCCGAGAAGCTCAGCCGACTGCTGGCCGAGGCCGGAATCGAGCATCAGATCCTCAACGCCAAGAACCACGAGATCGAGGCCCAGATCGTCGCCCAGGCCGGCCAGATGGGCAAGGTGACGGTGGCCACGAACATGGCCGGCCGCGGTACCGACATCAAGCTCGGCGAAGGGGTCGCCGCGCTGGGCGGCCTGCACGTCATCGGCACCGAGCGGCACGAGTCCCGGCGCATCGACCGTCAGCTCGCCGGCCGCTGCGCCCGCCAGGGCGACCCGGGCTTCGCCCAGTTCTTCGTCTCCCTCGACGACGAGATCATCGAGGCCTTCGGCGAAAAGCCGGCCAAGCGCATCCGCAAGAAGTACGCCGGCCGCGGCGAGCTCACCAGCATCCGCATGCGCCACCTCTTCGTCACCGCCCAGCGCAAGAAAGAGCGGCAGCACTTCAAGGATCGAAAACTACTGATGCATTACGAGAAGCAGCGGGCCGAGATGCGCAAGAACATGGGCCTCAACCCCGTGCTGGGCTGAGGCTGACGCGGGCCCGGCAATCATTCCGCCATGTTACCGAGAGAGGTATTTTCGACCCTCAATCTTGAGTTCATGCTCAAGCCTTTCGAGCGAGCCCAGCGTCCGCTCGGCGACTCGCAGGCGCTGGTCGCGCGTCTTGGCGGCCTGGGCCTGGCTCAGGTAGTCGCGAAACCGCGAATGTCTCAAGCCCGAGCGGAGCATATAATGCACGAAAAGCCAGCTCTCGGCGTAGGCGAGCTGCTCGGTCTCGGGGTCGAATGCCTTGTCGTCGGCCAGCAGGTCCGCGACGGGAATCCAGTCGTCGGACTGCCGGAGGGCCTCCAGCCTGCGCAGGTTCACGCCGCCGATGCCGTTCCTGACCCTGGGCCGCCACACCTCGACGTACGTCGCCAGGCCCTCGAGGACGGCAAGAGGCAGATTGCCCCCGCGGTCGAGCATGCCGGTGTTGAAGGTCAACTGGTGCGCCGTCTCGTGAACAAGGGCCAGCAGGTTGTCCTGCTCAGCCTGACCCTCCGGATTGCCTTGTCGGGAGCGAAAATCAAAGATCACCAGCCGATTGGTCTCCAGGTCGTAATGCCCGCCAACCTCCTTGCCGGGTGCTTGCCCCTGTAGCCTGGCGTAAGAATCCTCGTCCTTGAGCACGATGACCGTCAGCCGCTCTGGCGGATACGACACATGGAACCCGGCCTTGCGGAAACAGGCCAGAAACGCGTCGCCGAGCGCTTCGCAGACCGCGAGCGCCTCACGCTGAAAAGAGAGCGCGGCGTCTCCGAGCGCCAGGAAATGCTTGCTCTTCGTGAACTCAAACCGCCCGAGCCCCGCGGCCTTCGCCTGCTCCCGCACGCGGGCGATCTCCGCGTCGTCGTGCGCCGCCCCCTTGGCGTTCTCCTCCTGGGCGGCCCGCGAACGAGGACACGCCAGCCCGGCCAGCCCCGCCAGGATTCCCCGCAAAAGCACCCGGCGGGATCTGCCCTCCAGCGGTGTGGTTGCATCGTGTTCGTGTCGGTCCCTGGGCGTCACGTCTTGTTCCTCCGATCCCCGAAACGAGGCTGCTTTTCCGCTCGTGGACTTTCCTGAATGCTACCGGCATTTCCGCCGCGGCGACATCCCGTTTTCGTGGTCTGGAGTGAGCCAGGGCGGCAGGCGAACCGACCCCAGAACGTGGATGGCCCCAAATTCGCCCGCTGGACTTGCGTGTCGGTGGTGACGTCCTATCTCCCAGCCGTAATGCACACGAAATCAAGAACGAACGGCGAGACGCCCGGAACCATCGCGCTCAATCCACCTTGAGCATTTTAAACTGGTCATTGATCGCGCGAAATGACGCGGTAAAATCACCGCGATTGACACCACATCTCCCGTTTCCACTCAGGTATCAATTCGACTTGGTTTCCTGGAGACGATTCACAATGGAGGGCAAAATCCGTGTCAGTACGTTTTTCTTGACATCCCGCGCTGTCTGGCGTAATCTGGAGCGGTGTTCGGGTCGATGGGTCCGCGAAGGGGCCGCTGGGCAGGCCGACGGCTGTGGTGTTTTGTCCGCGCGGCGGGCCCTACGATACTTGATCAGTCTGCAAACCGGCTGTAAACCGCTCCAGGACCATGGGACGCCTGCCACGCGCGGTTGATGAGGGGTTGGTCTATCACGCGGTCAATCGCGGGAACAATCGCGCTGCTGTCTTCGTCGATGAGGGCGATCATCGGGCGTTTCTCGAGGCACTGGCCCAGACCCAGGGTCGATATCCCTTCAAGCTGTTCGGCTACTGCCTGATGTCCAATCACTTTCATCTGCTCTTGCAGCCCGGGACGGGCCAGTCGATCAGCCGGA
>JBMFUH010000216.1:0-8832 GCA_049966735.1 Isosphaeraceae bacterium | reverse complement strand
CTCGATGATACAGTGAATCCACTGGCGCACGGTCGGGATTCGTTGGTGGAAGAGACGGCTGCATGGAAAATACCGAGCACATGTCTTCGACGGAGGCCATGGCACGAATCGGTGGAGCTGGTCGCCGCGGTGCGGCAATGCGATGGCGCGCACTTCCGTCCTGGTGCTGGTTCGAGATGATTTCTGGATGGCCGCGACGCGGTTCATGAGCGAGCTGGAGATCCGGCTGGTGGAAGGCGAGAATTCCTCGGCCGTCGATCTCTTCCTTCCCCGCCATGCCAGGAAAGTGCTGATGGCGTTCGGGCGAGCTTACGGGACCTTGCCCGACCGAAGCGGTGAGCTGGACAGGAATCAGCAGTCGTTCCTGGATCAGGCGATCTCGGGGCTGGCGCAGGATGGCAAGATCATCCCGGTTCGGCTGGCTCTCCTTGCCGAGATGATGAAGGCGAAAGCCTGGACCCCGTCGACGCTCAAGAGAATGGGCGGTGCCGAGGGTGACGACCGAGTACCGCAGCCTCAATGTTCCCTTGTCGCGCGGCGGGTCGGTTGGATTCCGGATTGCCAGGACTTGCAGGTGATGCTTCCCATCGCATCGTGATTCGATGATCACCATCTGGGTGGACGAAGGCGCAACGGGCCGCCGCCGCGCCGACGACTTCGCGGAAGAAGGAAAGGAACGGTGGACAGGTGCACGCAGGAGAACAGATTCGGTTCGACGTGCTCTCAGCGCATCGCGGCCAGATTCGCTTGCCGAACGGCCTCGACTTCCGCTGCCCAGTATGTGGGCAAACGATCGTAGGGGTTCGGCCCCTGGTCGTCGGTGATGTACACATAACCGACTCGCAATTGCAATGCCCGCCGTAGCGCCTGCTTCATCTCTGCCGCCGTATCGACGTGGTAGGCCTGAACACAGAATCGCCAGGCGGGAAAGTGGGAGGTCCAGGCGGGAGGCCGAAAATCCTGGAAAGCCCGGTCACGCTCGGAGAGGCAGACGACGTCTGAAGCTGGCCGCGCGACGTATTCCGCGGCGCAGGTCGTTCCCGGGTTGGTCAGGACGAGCGCGCCGGGCATGCGCCTGCGCACGTGGCGATAGAGCTCCGTGAAGTATTCCACGTCTTTCGCGTCGCTGCTTTGCTCGTCGAAATGGAAACCCTGGATGTCCGGATAGAACCGGAGGTAGGTCTCGACCTCCGCCTTCACGGCCGCCAGGCTTTTTCGCGCGTACTGGGTGCCGATGTAGGCCACGACCGTGATCCCAGCCTTGCGAGCGCGGGTGATCGCCGCGGCGATATAGGGATCAAGATGGTTGCCCGGTCCGCTGGCCGGATTGACGATCGCGACGATCGGCACGCGTCCCGCCGCCGCGATCAGCCTGTCCCACTCGCGCAAGCCGGGCCCGTTGGGATAGAAATAGACAGGAACCCAGAGCGCCAGCCGGGGCGGTCGTGTCCCCCGGCCCGGTCTTGACTTCGGAGATTGGCCCACCAAGGCCGGGGTGAAGGCCAATGCGACGGCTAGCACAACAACCGCGACACGAAGTGCCCGCCGCCTGAGCCCACAGACCTGGAGCCGCCCGAGCCAGTGAGGAAAGATCATGAAGATCATCGCCTGAGCGCGCTTTGATTTCCAGATGGCTTGATGAGAGCGAAGCCCCCGCGCGAGCCGACTGGAACGGTGCTCGGTGGGAGCCTCACCCGGTTGATGGTTGTGAACTCGTCAGCGCCCGCGCACGCGGTCTGACGCGAATGACGGCTTCTTCTGCCACGACGAGTGGCTCGCGGCCTGCGGGACCGTATGAGAAGAATAGGCCGCGGTGGCGGCCCGGGAACCCGTCCTTGATGATCTACCGGTGTGGCGGACCGGACCTGCCGGCGTGGTCGCCGGTGGTGTGGTCGTCACATGACTCGTGGAATTGCTGGTCGAAGGGGTGGAAGCGATCGCGCTACTCAGGGCTGTCGCCGAGTGCTGGGAAATCAGCGTCGCGGGTGTTTCGCTGGTCGATGATGGGGTGAACGCGACGTCAGTCCAGAAATTCATCCCGTTACCATTGTAACTGGGAAATGCCCCCGCGAGGTTGTAGACGCCGTTACCCCCGGGGACGCTGTTGGACAGGGCCTGCAACGGGCCGTTGCTGACTCCCTGTGAGTTGAAGAAACCGGTGGTGATGCCGAAATAGCTCCAGCTCGTGGAGTACGAGGCAATGTAAACCGTGTTGGGCGTGATGGCGACGGGGCTGGCAAAGGTGACCTGCTGCCAGCCAGAGCTCGTTTCCTTCGTGAAGACGGCCGTGGCGAGCAGTTTTCCGGTCGAGGACCAGAGGTGACCGACGTTGCTCTGCCCGAACATCCAGGGCTGCTTGTAGAATCGGACGCCGGTCACCTCGCCCACTTGGCTGGAGGTGAACTTCACACCCAGTTCGTACGAGCCAAAGGCGTAGGCGTTGATGGACGGAACGTAAGAGCTGGTCCAGATGCTATCGAGGGCCGGTGCGGTACCAGTAGTCTGGGCGCTAGCTACGTTGCTGGCGGACGAGGTCATGGTTCCGAGCATGGCGATCACGCGGAAGTAGTAGGTCGTTCCGGAGGTCAGCCCTGTATCCTTGAAGCTCGTCGCGCCGGTGGTGCTGCCGACCTGCGTCCAGCCGGTGGTACTGCTCAGGCTTTGCTGGATCAGATAGCTAGTGGCGCCGGCCGAGCCGGTCCAGGTGAGATCGATCTCGCTGGACGAGGCCGCCTGGGCTACCAGGTTGGTCGGGGCAGCCGGTGCGACCATGATGCCCGACTGGGTGGCCGTGATGCCGGCAGTGGCGCCGGTGGTGGTGCCTTGCGCTGTCAAGGACTGCGTACCAGCGGTCTCGAACGTCACCGAGAAGGCATGCGTCCCCCTGTCACTGGACGAGAACGCGTAGCTGGCCGGCGCAAAGATGGCGTTCGGGTCAGAGCTGGAGAGCTGAACGGTACCGGTGTAGCCCGTGGCGACGTTACCGTAGGGATCCTTCGCGGTGATCGTGAACGTCTGGGCGCTGCCCGCGAAAGCGCTGGAAGGAAGGCCGGAGATCACGAACTGACTGGCCGCGGCCGGATTGACGGTGATGCCCGAGAGAGTGCCGGTGACGACTAGTGTCGATGTATCCGTCACGGTGATCGACTGGCTGCCGGCGGTCTTGAGCGTGACCGGGAAGGTGTACGTTCCCTGGTTAGTCGATGAGAAGGTGAAGTTGGACGGCAGGCTGGCCTGCGCGTCGGTGCTGGTGAACTGGATCGTGCCGGTGTAGCCGGTGTCAACGGTCCCGTTTGGCTTTTCCGCGGTGACCGTCACGTTGAACGATTGTCCCGCGGTCTCGGCGGGTGTCGCCGAAACGACCAGCTTGTCGTAGGAACCCGTGGTGGACGTGCCGACGAGCGAGCCGACGACGAGGTTGGTAATCGGCGAGCCCATGCCGGTGACGTAATCGTAGCCTGGGCCGGCTGAATAGTTCGGTGTTCCGGTGCTCGTCCCGCTGGTGATGTCGTGGAAGTCCGCCGGGTTCGCGTAAAGGATGTTCATCACTTGCTGCGGGCTCGTGTTGTTCAGCGGCGCCTGGCCGGTCAGGGCGCGGCCCTGGTCGGCAATCGCCAGGAGCGCCGACCACTGCGGTGCCCCGGCGCTGGTGCCACCCACTTCAATCCAGCCCAATGTCGATCCCTCGTATGGCAGAGAGTCGTAGACCGCAACACCGGTGTACGGCGATGCATCGTAGGCAACGTCCGGTGTGGCCCGTGCCGTCGAGGTCTGGGTGACAACGCCGTTCTGGTAAGACGGCTGCGACTCGTAGGCGCTGGGACCGCCGCCGCTGCCGCTCCAGCCGATCTCGCTGGACCACCCATTGGTGGAAGTGAGGTTGAGAGTCGTTCCGCCCACCGAGAGCACATTGGGTGAAGCCGCCGGATACGAGGCAGGGGCGCCCGAGTCGCCCGCCGACGCCACGAACGCCACGCCGGCCTGAGCAAAGTAGCTGTCGAGACTCGATTCGCCCGAGAACTCGCTGCCGCCCCAGCTCATCGACACGACGTTCGCATGGGACGCCGCGTAGTTGATGGCGGTGAGCAGGTCGCCGAAGCTCGTCGAGTTGGCCTCGACCAGCATGATGTTGGCCCCGGGCGCCATGGCGTGGGCCCACTCCACGTCGAGCGACTCCTCGAGCTCCCAGCCGCCGGTTGCATCCGTGGCCGGATAAGACGTTCCCCCGGACTGGTTGACCCGTGTGACCGTCGTGGCCGGTAGGCCGAACTGGGCGTCGAAGGTGTTCAGATCGGCCTGGATGTTCGGGTCGTCGTAGGCGTCGACGATGGCAATCGTCTGGCCGCTGCCCGTCCCTGGGACGCCATGAAATGAAACCGTGTTAAATCCATAGGCAGATGAAATCTGCGCTGGGGTGTAGCCTCCGCCGGGTCCCCCGCCGGCGAAGGGGCCGAGTTGGAAAGTCGGCAGAGCCGCCATCGACGACAAACTGAGCAGTTGGCGCGGCTCCAGATCATCCATCTCGGGCTTCGAGCAACGATCGGGCGAGCTGCTGTGCGGGCAAGATCTGCGCCAGATTCCTAGATTCATTGGAGAATCCTCTCGATGATGCAACCGTGGTGTGTCTTTCAAAGGCCGGATGAATCGGAAGGATTGACAGGTCCCCGACGGCCCGCGCGTCTCTGGCAAAATCGCCCCAGGTTCTGCGAAGAATATGTTCGACGGGATGGGGAGCAAATCCACAAGAGCATTTCATCGCGTCCGCAGTGATGCAACTTCGAGGCTTTGCTCACGCGGCAATCTCCATCAAGTCCACCATAGGTTACCGTTTGGAAGGGACGAGAGAAAGTCCTCGGGAAAAACTCCAGAGAAGCGGTGTTGATCAGAAGCAGCAGTGCGGCGCTGCCAATGGGCGAGTCGAAGTCCTCACCCGCCCCATCCAGCGGGAAGTTCTTCTCCTCGGGCGATCGTGGAGAGCGCCTCGAAGACATTGGAGTCGATCGATTCGCGAATCATACGAACGGAGCCATCCGCGAAGAGGACCATCGCGCCACCCCGATGATTGCCCCCGAATTGACGGCCGCGGCCCAGGTAGGGCTTGCGCTCGGGATCGAGACCGCGGAGGGTGCTTGTTCCGCCGGCCGTCCACGGTCCCCTCTCGGAGGTTTCCACGACGGCCGTCGTCGTGGCCAGCCCATCCTTGATCCCGGCGATTCGCGTCTGGCGGTCGTAGCCGAACACACCGACGCGCGGGTCTCCCGCGGGTAACCACGCGGAGTTTCGACCCAGACCGGTCACGCCAACGTAAGACGTCAATCCGGGCATGGGCTTGGCTTCCGGCTTGTCCGCCATGGGACATGTCAACAACCAAACCTGGCCGACAACTTCCACAGGTTCACCGACCCCATGTCCCCTGGTCACGCGATTGACATCATCGTCCCAGGATCTTGACTCGTCGAACATCCAGGCCCATTGATCCAGGAAATGGGAAAGCGTGACCAGCCAACTGAGGCGTCTTTCCGGAGGAAGGCTGTTGCTGGGGATTGTGCCACGAGGAAACGTATCGTCGTAAGCAGATGCGTACTGCTGTAATGCCAGGGCGATCATTCGAAGGTTGTTCGCACAGCCGGTCTCGGCCTCGGTTTCCCGCGACCAGCGGACTGCGGCCCAGCCAGCAACAACGGTGGCACATAACACGAGCCAGACCGAGGTCGGCACCCTCGGGTACTTGATCTGCATCGCCGGGTCCCCGATTGCTCGGAACCAGAGGATTGAGTTTTCCAGGCCACCGATCTTCGATCGCCGGACGATCGCATTATAACAGAGACGTCGCGGGGATCGCGGGGATCGACGCCCGACATCGGTTCTCGTTGATGGTCGCCGTGCCCAAGCGACTGGTCCCCCCTCGAGAACCGATCCGCCCAGAGGAGGAGATGTGGCAGGGTCGGCTGACCGGCCGAACGGATCGGCCGGTGTAAGCCCGGTTCGGCTCAGGCGCCGTGGAAGCGACTCACTCCTCGGCCGTGGCCGCGGGCTGATGGACCCAGATGGGGCTGCCCCAGGCGATCTGGCCGTCTTCTTGCAAGACCCGGACGTAATACCAGCTCAACCCCGGGCGGCGGTGCTCCTCGTCGACCCATTCGAACTCGACGCGGTCGCTCTTGGGCTCGCTGGTGTACAGATAGACGAAATCCTTGATGACGTCCACCCGCTTGATCGGTCCGGTGCCGTGCGCCAGAACCTTGAGCCGGACCGGACCGCTGGCCGTGAACTCGTCGCCCATGAGGTGATCGCCGGCGCGGACGTCGAGGATGATGTTGTCGGTCGCGGCGTAGCAGTGCCGCCGCTTGAACGCGTCGAAAATGGCCGCGCGGGTGGGCTGCTCGGCGATGGCGAAAGCGTAGCTCATGTGCGTGGAGATGTGGTCGCTGGATGCCTGGTAACCCAGCCGGTACTGCATCGCTAGCGCGTTCCAGATCATTCCCAAGGGCCTCCAGCCGCCGATGGCCTCGCCGGGCCGCCGCGCCACGCGAGGAGCGCCTAAGTGCTCGTACGAGTTGCGATGCCCCTGGAAAATCTCCACAAAGGGCTCGACCGCCGGGTCGTTGTCGCGCCAGTCGGTTCCCATGCCCGTGCCCGAGGTGTGCGAGGCGCAGATGCCGCCCAACTCGTGAAGATAGCGGTAAAGCATCTTCGTGTCCTGGTCGCTGACGCGCTGGCCGTCCATCAACCTGGGGAGCGTGCGCACTCCCTTCGTCGGGAACATCACGTTGCGATGCCCGTGGGGATAGCTCACGCTTCGTTCGTAGGTGAACATAGGGACGAATGCCGGTGGATTGTGGTACAGCTCGGTCGTTTTCTGGATCAGCCACCACGGGTATTCCTTGCCGCCGCCCGCGTCATGGTCGCCGTTGCCGATCCAGTCGAACCCCACGGCGTCGATGGCGTAGCGCCACATGTCTTCCAGGGCGCCATCGTAGCCTCCGTCCATGGACATCTCGGAGTGCCGATGAAACTCGCCGCGGAGCAAGTGATAGGTCGTCCCTCCCACCTGGATCTCGTGCCCGCGCACGCGCTTCAGATCGGCGGACTCGTTGGGATGGACGGCGGGACTGTCGCCGGCAGCCGGTACGGGGTGCAACTCGGGCTGGCCGAGTTGCGTGGTCGCAACGGGAAGCGCGGCGATCTCGATGTCGTTCGCGGCCACTCCCGCGGGCGTGCCCGAGTGGCTGTAAAACCGGCGGGCCAGCTCGGGCGTGAACTCGACCTCGTGACGCAGCCGGGCGTCGGTGTTGTAGACGGCCAGCACGGGCCCATCCGGCACAGGCACAAGCGCGGGACGATTGTCCAGAAGTCCGTCGCTCCGGGGCAGAAAGAGCGGGGTTTCCCAGGCTTTGCCCGAGAGCGACGTCGCCGCTTCCAGCCAGATGGCGCCGACAACCATCACCGCGTTGTTGCCCCAGATGGCTTCCTGGAAGTTACGGAAGAGGAGCCAGAGCCTGCCCGACCGGTCGCAGGCGATCCGGGGAAAACCGTTTTTCCTCTGGAGCGCGCCTTTGGCGCCCGCAACCGGGTCGGGGGCTTCGCGCACTGTGTCTCCCTCCACGCAACGGACCCGCACGGCACTGGCGCGGTAGAGGCTCGATCCTTTCCCCTCGATCAGGTTTTGAGCGTCCTTGCCCCAGTTCGCCGTCCGCTCCTCGTAGGCCACCCAGACGCGGCCGGCCTTGTCGACGGCCACGCTGGGCCGGACCTCGAACTTCGGAGAGTTCGCGATGGCGACAGGCTTGCCCCAGCCGCCGTCGGGCCGCCGACTTCGGAGCAGCACGTCATAATTGCCCGCCTGATAGGTGTCGTAAGCGACATGCAGGCTGCCGTCGCAACCGATCGCCAGCGCGGGGGACCATTCATTGGCGGCTGATTCGGAGACGTTCACCACTTGCTCGGGATTGTCCACGGCAGCCAGCCAGATGTCGGCATGTCCATCGCGCCAACCTTGCCAGGCTGCCCAGACGCGGCCGTCGGGCGCGGTGGCCAGGACGACATCGGTATCGGTCCCCGGCAGACTGGCAAGCGAACGGGGCTCGCTCAGCGAACGAGTCGCCGGATCGTAAACACGGGTCATGATGTCGAAGTTTTCACCACGGTTTTCCGACCAGGCGACTATCACCTTCCTCTTGCCGTCAACCGCGACAGCCGGACGGACGATTTCGAGGCCCTCCCCGGTGATCGCCAGCGGTTCGCCTGCCTTGCCTTGCGCGAAGCGAACCAGAAGAACCTGGTCGCCTCCTCCGGAGGGTACAAACTGGCGGAAGCTCTTCGGCGCGACGGTGAACGATTCGGAGACCTCAGAGCCACGATGCGTGTGGGCGATGTAGGCCACCCAGACGTTGCCCTGGCCGTCGGCGGCCGCGGCGGGGAAATCGTCCTCGGTCGGCGCGTCGATCAGGGGAATGCTCGACGGCACGCGCTGGGCTTCCACTCGACCGTTCAGGTAACGGTGCGTCGATCCGTCGGCAAGGTCGGTCAGGCGGACGTTGAACTTGCCCTGATCGGTCGCCACCGTCAGCACCGCGTCGGCGGGCGCCTTGAGCGAGACAACCACGCCGTTGGCCGTCACCGCGGCGCCGAACGTGCCGGGGCCCGAGTTGCGAATCCGAGCGGGAATGCGCCGGAGGGCTGCCTGCCCCCTGCGGATCAGATGGCTCGTGGCACGCCACGAGTGCGGGCCGGTCAGCTCATCGCCCGCGCGGAATCTCCATCCTTCCAGACCGACGACCTCGCCCTGGTTGAGCGTTACGTCTCCATTCCACGACCGGACCGCGTCATCGC
>JBMFUH010000215.1:0-8849 GCA_049966735.1 Isosphaeraceae bacterium | reverse complement strand
GTCCCGTCTCCTGGTCCTCCTCCAGGTTCAAGCTCATGGTATTGGGGCTCAACTGGTGTGTCGCAAGCAAGTGAGCGGGTGGACTCACGGAGATCGTTCCGTGATCCGTCTCGAAAGACACTGGGAACGGCTGGACCGATACACCCGGCTGGGGCCTCAGCCCCACCTTCAGATCAAGAGACGCACGAGCAGGCAGGACCGCCGGGAAAAGCGATTGATCGATGTGCCGGCACGAGCAGCCTCCATCGGCCCGCGCCAGGCGTAAGGGGCAGTTGCCGACGTTCTGAACCCGAAGGACCGCTTCAACTGGAATGGCGCCAGGATCGTAGACGAGAAACTTCTCGGGGAAATCAGCGGTGAGCTTGACGACGGGGGCCTGCTTTCCACACCCGTGCATCGCGCCGACCGTCGCGAACAGGATTCCGACGGCGGCCGCGCGCTTCATTTTGCGCCGCAGAGCCAGCAAGAGAATGAGGACGGCCACGAGTCCGCCGACAATCCAGTAGGTCCATGTGGCGTTGCGAGCTTTCCATGTGAACCGGTCCAGCTCGCGCACCTCGTCGGCGTCGACGGCGTTGGTGAGATCGGGCAACGCCGGGGCCGGGGATTTGCCACGCATTCGCCCCAAGAGCCGTATCACCTCGTGCATCGTCAGGGAGTGGGTGTTCGCGGCCAGCAGAAGGCTCCCTCCCGACGAGGCGATTCTGGTCACTCCCTTCAAGCGATCCAGCGCGACGGGCGCCGTCCGGTCGCGAAGGTTCGTGGCCTTGAAGTAGTTGATATACCCCCGTTCGGTCGGCTCCAGGACGGTGTCGACATCGTACTTGGGGTAGCGCTTGGCGAGATCCTTGACGTTGTACAGCGCCCTGTACCACCGCGTGGGGACGAACCCGCCCGCGGCGCAGGAGCGAGCTTCAATCAACGTCACCTCGTCAACCCCCGCGTCGGGTTCTCCCATTATCATCTCCCTCGCGTAGCGTGGTAGATAGCCGATGGAGGGGTCGTACCACAGCTCGACACGGCGGCGAAATTTCTCGCGCGCGTTTTTCCCTTCGTAAACTTCCACCTCGAAACGACGACCGTCGCGAACCACGGTCCGTCGTTCCGGCTTGGCTCCGGGAACGTAGATGTCCAGGCATTTGGGAAAGGAATCGAGCATCCACCAGAGAAAGGGACCCGCTCCGCCCGGGATGCTGAGGTCTTCCGTCTGGACGTTGACTTCCTCATTCTGGTAGCTGGTCGTAACAGAGGCGAAATGAAAGGCGTACAGCGAGCCATCGTAGAGACCCTCCGTTGATGTAATCCAGTGGGCCCGCTTTTCCGGCGGGCCCTCCGCCTCAGCCTTGAGCACCTCCTCGGGTGGGCCAAAGAGAAAGTACTCGGTCGAACCGTCGCATCCCCAGCGGCCGGTGTTGATCAATTTCGGCGCATCCTCAGGCACCGGCGCTCCGCGGGCCCGCGCTCGCGCGAACTGCGCCGGTTCGATGTTCTCTCCGTCCCAGAGTTCGACGTCCATGTCGACTTTGATCGCGGTATAATTCGCGCGAAATGCGTCGATCGGACCAGGAGCCTGGCCCAGAAGCGTGAGCAAGACAGGTAACGCCGCGGTGTGCATCTTTGGGGTCATCCGGTAGCGACAATGTTGTAGGTAATCCCGACTCCGACGGAAACGGCTAGACAGCTCACGGGCTCTGAGAGCCTGTCCCGGGAGGGTTGCTTTCGGGGAGGGCGAGCCTCCCGGCGAGCCGGGACCTCCGGCGTGCGTAGCTCGGCAGAAGCCTCGCTCTCCCACTTTCGGGACAGGGTCTGCTGAGGGCGTAGGGCCAACCGGATTGAAAAAACCATTCGGTGCGAAACGCGCTCCGACCCGCCGGGTTCGCAGGCGCGACCTGTTTACCAATGTGCTGGCACTGGCGACCCAGCCAGCCGCCGCCGCAGCTATTGACAGATCGTGTTGCTCGGGTTCGTGAAGGCGGAACAGGCTTGAACGTTCACCGGCGTGCCCTCCGGTTGACCGCAGGTGCCATTGTTGTTGGTATACTGCTGGATCGTCGCGCAAATGGTCACCGACGAGCTACACGTTGCGCTTCCATTTCCGCTTGCCTGGCAGATATACCAAGGCGACAGTAAGGATTTAGCCTCGGCGTACTGCCAATGGACGCCGCAGGGGTCGTTGAAGGAAAAGCACCCTTGGTACATCCCTCCGCAGGGGTTTGGCACGGCGAGTAAACAGCTGTTGCTTACGTTCCCGGAACACGTAACCGGGCAGCCCATCGCGGGCGCAAGCAGATCGGGCAGGGCGAAGACGACAGTAAGAGCAAGTGCGCCGAGGCAAACGGCGATGAGACGGTCGAGCAGCACGGTGCGCATCAGCTTGGTCCTTTCTTGCGTGAGTTACGAGGCCATCTGAGAAATCGAGTTCAAGAGCCCTCGGAGAGCAGATCTCCGGCGTTGTACGTACCGAGAGCGGTCCAGACGCTCGCGTTGACGGAGTCCGGCTCGAAGGCGACGTGGCCGTCGCCGAACAGGACGTTGACACCACCTGGGTGAAACGACCTGGGCGGATGCAGGCCCATGCCGAAGTCCCTCAGGAATCCGAACCCGCATGTGGGCCGGCGATCGTTGGGTACGCCGTTGTGGTTGTAGTGCGTGAAGACGAAGCCGGAATAGAGCCAGTAGCGGCCCGAGACGTTCAGCCAGGCGTCCGGCTCGCTGGCAAGGCAGTAGGGAATGAACTGGGCGTCCGACCTCATGACCCCGGTCCACGGGGTCGGGGGATGCTTGACGTCTCGCGGCCGGTGGGAACCGGAAGGGGAAAAGCTGCCGGCCACCCGCTCGCTGACAAACGCGGTCGTGGACAGCCCGTCGGTCACGGTGGCCTGGCTGGGGAAAGCCCCGAGGCTGAACGGGCCGTCATAGGGAGAGTCCCACGGGATCATCCCAAACCGGCCCCTGTTGAAGCGGTACGAGTTCCGAGCCATGTCGGAACGGTCGCTGGGGCAAAGGAAAAGACCGACCGACGTACGACGGGGCGTCTGGTTCGCCGACGTCGGGAAATCGGGCGTCTCGATGTTGGCAAATGCCATGTTGATCGAGGCATAAAGCGCCTGTTGCTCCAGATGGGGCAGCAGGAAAGACAGCTCGGACATGCCGTTGGAAGTCCAGTTTCGGCCCGTGAAGAGCTGAGACGAGGGAAACATCTGGTGAATCGTATGGTACGCGTTCATCGCCACGCCGATCTGGCGCAGGCTGGACACGCATTGCGCGCGCCGCGCCGTCTCACGCGCCGACTGTACTGCCGGAAGCAATAGTGCGACAAGCAGCCCGATGATGCCGACCACGATCACGAGCTCAATGAGAGTGAAGGCCCGGCCAGAGCGATATCCGCTCGGGCGGGACCAAGACGATTCGGGTAACGGAGACTGGTGCATGGGGAAGCCTCCACATGCCACAACCCAACCCGGACGACCAGACAATTCGACCTGTGTCTTAATCAGGAACTCTGATATCGCGGCACGACGTTGAATCGAAAGGAGATTAACCCCCCCCCCCTTCGAAATGTCAAGGAAATTCCAGAACGGTTTGCCGGTTTCATCTGCCCACAGCGTGCACCGAGCCCGGATCTGGCCGCGAGGCACCATCATCCCACGACCGTGTCCGCCAGCCGGAGGGTCAGTGCCCCCAGAGTCGAAATACGAAGCACCTCGTTGACTTCATACGAATAACTTCGTAAAAATGGGTCTGAGGGAAAGACGATCGCTATGAGGTGAAATCATGGCAAAGCAGCAACTTCCCCGGCCTACCGAGGGGGAGCTGGCGATACTCCGGGTGCTCTGGAGCGAGGGGCCGTGCACGGTGCGGGCGGTCCAGCAGGTTTTGAATCGCCAGTAGCCGACGGGCTACACGACCGTCTTGAAGCTCCTTCAGATCATGACGGTGAAGGGGCTGGTGGTTCGCGACGAATCGCAGCGGTCGCACGTTTACCGGGCCAGCCGGCCGGAGGAACGAACCCAGAGGCAGCTCGTCGGCGACCTGCTGGAGCGGGCGTTCGGCGGGTCGGCCGTCAAGCTGGTGAT
Organism: Isosphaeraceae bacterium; assembly: GCA_049966735.1. Taxonomy (GTDB): domain Bacteria; phylum Planctomycetota; class Planctomycetia; order Isosphaerales; family Isosphaeraceae; genus Aquisphaera. The sequence goes on along the minus strand of JBMFUH010000215.1, from coordinate 4,773 downwards.
GCAGGCCCTCTCCGCCAAGAAACCCTCGGCGCGGGAGCTGGCGGAAATCCGGACGTTGATCGATCGGCTCGAGCAAGGAGGTGTGTCGTGAACGCGATCGCAGCCTGGCCCTGGGCCGAGCGTTGAGGAATCAAAGAAACCCGATGCCGCTGTTACGACGCGCTGGCGGCGATGTCGTCGGCCAGTCGTTCGACGACCTCGCGGGTGAACTGGCAGGGGGCATGCCTGCGCTGGCGCGTGGCGTCGTCGAATGTGTAGCGTTCCATGCGCAGGCGCCCCTGCCTGAATAGCCGGACCTCGTAGAACCCGCGCTGGTCCGCGCGAGAGGAGGGCGACTGGCTGCGGATCTGGACCTCGCCGCCGCCGCCGTCGATCTCGAGCACCTTGAGCGGCTCCAGCAGGTAGGTGACGCGGGCCGCCAACCGCTCGCCCCAGGCGTTCAACGCCTCGGACGACCAGTCCTGGCGATCGGTCGTGACGAACTCCAGACTGTCGAAGGCGGCCCCGACGCTGTCGAGGGCGGTCAGGTTCAACGTGAAGCGGTTCGGACCGTCCTCGACCGTGACGGTGCACGGCAAGACGTAGGCATGGGTATTCTCGTCAAGCGCGGCGGCGATCTTTCGGCTCGGACTCATGGGATGAACCCCCCAACGGGCGGATCGAGTGATCGGTTCCATCAAACGACAACAGCGTGGACCGCCCGTCGACGACCGTCTCGATATGCACCGGACGGGTCCAGAGGCGGTGGAGATGACGCAGGGTATCCTGGGCGTAATCGATCTTCAGGTCGACTCCGAAGTGCTCGTGCTGCAAGTAGAGCTCACCCCGGTTGCGGTGATTGCCGTCCTTGACCCGGATGATCGGCTGCCCGAAGTTGGTCAGATTGAACAGGAGCCGCTCCTTGATCTTCTTGAACTCGCGGCTCTCGATCTCGTAGGTGTCGTTCTGATCGTTGTGCTTGTAGCTGAAGAGCTGGTGACGACGGCAGAAATCCGGGGTGAGGAACGTATCGATGAACGTGACGTCGTTGTGGATCCGCCGGACCTCGAAGATTTTCTGCCGTCCCAGACCCAACTGCTTGTCCCACTTGCGTCGCGTCTCGTAGTCGTCGCATTCTTCCCATTCCGAGCCGAACTGTCCCTTGTTCCAGCGCTCTTCGATGTCGCGGAGCAGTTCGATGCCCAGCTTGTAGGGGTTGAGGCGGCCGGGCTGAGTGGCCATCGTGCCGGAGTGGTGATCGGCGTAATCGACCAGCTCGGAAGGATGGAGAATCTTCTGCGTCATGATCGTCGAGTGCCAGAACGAGGCCCAGCCCTCGTTCATGATCTTGGATTGGCCCTGCGGAGCGAAGTAATACGCCTCTTCGCGGATGATCGCCAGCACGTCATGCTGCCAGGGCTTGAGCGGGGCGTATTCGAGCAGGAAGAGGAGCACGTCGCGTTCCGGCTGTTCGGGAACCGAGACCGATCGGGTCTTCTCCTTCTCGGTCTCCCGCTTCTTGGCCTCGTCCTTGAGCACCTGCCGCGGGTTGATGAACGAGTCCATGTAGTCCTTGCTCTGGAACCTCGAGACCGGGACCTCTTCCTTTTCCTCGTTGGGAGGAAAGTTGTACCGGTTGATCGCGTCACGCCGCTTGATGTGGGGCGAGTAGATGTCGATCAGGTTTTCCAGCGACAGACAGCTATCGATGAAGCCCTCGACGGTGTCCTCGCCGAAGCGATCCATGTATGAGCGGATGCGGCTGCCATGGTTGGCCGTCTCATCCATCATCTTCCGGTTCGTCTGACTGAACCAGATATTATTCTTGAAGAAGTCGTTATGTCCGTAGACGTGGGCCATGACCAGCTTCTGGTCCACGAGCTGGTTGCACCGCAACAGGTAGGCGTAGCATGGGTCGTTGTTGATGACCATCTCGTAGATTTTCTGGAGCCCGTAGCGATAGCCCTTGGAGAGCTGCTGGAACTCCATGCCGAACCGCCAGTGGGGATAACGAGTGGGAAAGCCCCCCAGCGCGGCGATCTCGGAGATCTCATCGTAGTCGAGGACCTCGAAGATGCAGTCGTAAAAATCCAGGCCGTACTCGCGGGCATGCGCCTCAGTCTCGAGCTGCATGGACCGCAGTTCAGCGGGAAGGTTGTGGGCGTTGACGATCGACGACATGGAGGATTTCTCTCGAAAAAGACATTCCGGCCTAGCTTCTCGTCCTCTCGGCTATTCTAGAGCGGTTTCCCTTCGCGTTACTCACCGGCCGGATTCACGCGACCTTCTCCTGAGGGAGAAGGTCGCCGGTACGGCCGAATGAGGGCAGTCCACAAGCCAGGGCCAGTACGCCCCTCATCCGCCCCTGCGGGGCACCTTCTCCCAGTGGGAGAAGGTATGATCACAACGGCGTCCTTTGAAGGCTGTATGCAACGCATGATTAAACCGCTCTAGCTTTGCGGGTTTTCCTTACTCAGCTCTCGATGACGCGGGACCAGCACCTCGAGCACCCAGCGGCGAAGTGCCTTGATCCAGTCTGTATCGGTGTTTTCCTGTTCCCGGATGATCCACGAATGAATCTCGGCTGCCGTCAGTATGGGAAAAGCCAGACTCCGCTCCGCCGAGACGTATCGACCGCTCGCGTTGAGCTGGAGAATTGTTAGCTCGTTGGGACCGCAGATCCAGACCTCCGGCACTCTGATTCGCCGATAAACCTCGATCGCGGCTTCGGCGTCGTGGGTCCAGACAACCTCGATCGCCAGGTCAGGTGGTGGATCAATTCTCAAGTTGATTCGCTTCTTGCCTCTGATCTTGGCTTCGTTCGCCAGATAATACGTCTCATCACCCTCAACCCCCCCGCGTTTGGCGCGGCGGCGAAGTGTTGTCGATCCCGAGGGAGTACATGGGATTTCCAGCCCGACAACGATCTCCTCAACGAAAATGCCCAGCCGCTTCTTGAAATGCTCGTGAGGAAATGACGGCGACATCAGAATCAGGCTCCCATCGAGATAGACCATCCGCGGCACATTGCGTTCGCCTCGGAGCTTCAGGATTCCGCGATATCCCTCCCAGCCGATACCTCGCAACACCACGCACTGATCGCCGTCGGACTCGGTGATGGGCGGGGCCACTCTTTCCGCGATCTGGCTCATCAGGCTCCTCCCTCCGGCTGCCGGACGCGCGGGATGAGGACTTCGAGCACCCAGTGATACAGGTCGTCGAGCCACTGGTTTTCGGACCCGGTCTCCGGGCGGCGGACCCACGCGAAGATCTCATCCGCAGTCAGAAAGGGAAACGCCGCGCTGCGATCGGACCGCACGAAGCGACCACCCTGAAGTATCAGAATCGTGAGTTCATCACGACCGCAAATCCAGACTTCCGGCACGCGTAAGCGGCGAAAGACCTCGATCGCGGCGTCCGCGGGATGGGTTTCGACAACCTCGATCACCAGATCGGGAGGAGGATCAACCCGCAAGTCAATGCGCTTCTTTCCTCGGATGAGGGCCTCGTGGGCCAGGTAATACGACATGTCTCCTTCCGCCCCCCCGCGCCGGGCTCGACGGCGAAAGGTCGTTGATCCGGACGGATTGCAGGGAATCTTGAGCCAGCGAACCACCTCGGTGACGAACCTTCCGAGCCGTTCCTTGGAGTGCTCGTGAGGGTAGGAAGGGGACATGAGCAGCACGCTCCCATCGAGATAGACCATCCGCGGAACCGGCCGGTCACCCCGCAGCTTCAGCACGGCGGAGTATCCCTCCCAACCAATATCCCGCAAGACCACGCACTGGTCCCCGTCGGACTCGGCGGTTCGTGGAGGCGGGGCTGCGACAGTGCTCATCTCTCGATCTCCCTGGTCCTTCAAAATCTGTGCTCGCTCACCCCAGAACATTCTTGACCGCGATGCGGCCGGCTTCGCGGCCATCCAGCACCACAGGAACATGATCCCCCGATCTGTAGATCTGGCTGGTACGATAGCCGGCGGATTTCCCCTTCCCCGAGGGGTCGGTGTAAACCTCGATTTGCTTGAGGGCGAGAGCGATCGATCTCGGAGGACTTTCCCTCGTCCACGAACCAACCGGGTGGCAGGATCGTCCGCAGCAAATCCGCAAGCTCACCCACGACGTAATTGTGCGGCTGGTTTTTTGTCAGACGTTCGAGAAGCACCCCGCCCACCAGCTCAACCCGTGGGCCATTACGAAAGACCCCGGCCTGGATCATCTTCTGGAATTGCTCGACACTGAGGCGATAGGGCTCGAGCCCCTCTTCGAACTTGCGCCGAGGATCGACTTCGGTGACCATGGTACGTTCCCTTCCGTTACTTCGTCGCCTTGTACTCGGCCTCGGCGTCGGCCAGCTCCAGCTTCTTCTGGTAGAGCAGGCGACACTTCTTGAGGAAATCGGCCTTCATGCGGCCGGTTTCGGCCCGGGCGGAATCGAGACGGGCCTGGAACTCGATTTCAGCCAGGCGATCCAATGCCTTGTCTGCATCATCCCCGCCCTTCAGGAGGTCGGAGATAAGTTTGCCATTCCCCTTGGTTTCCTTATCCCCACGCCTCTCAGCTCCTCGGGCGATTGTCTCGGCCAACGCCTTGGTATCGCCAAAGGGGATCGAATGCGCAGTCACCTGCAATTGTTGCATTTCCATCCTGACCTGTGAGAGGAGGGTCCGCTTGTTTCCCAGTTCAAGCTTCCCGAGCTTCTTGAGACTCTCCAGTAAATTGTGCCTGCTCGCCGCGCATTCGACCTCCAGAACAGCCGCCTCGGCGTGCAAGTCGGCGATCCGGGCGCGGAGCT
>JBMFUH010000214.1:0-8860 GCA_049966735.1 Isosphaeraceae bacterium | reverse complement strand
AGTAGCCAAAGTATCATTGTCCCGGAAGAAAGTCGTCCCAGCCAAGGAGACATTTTGTGCCCATCCAGCTCATCACTCCCTTCCTGTGGTTTAACAACCGGGCCGAGGAGGCCGCGAACTTCTATGCCTCGATCTTCCCCGACTCGAAGATCGTGAAGGTCGTTCGGTACGGGGAAACAGGTCCCGGCCCTGCCGGGTCGGTGATGACGGTCGAGTTTCAGCTCCAGGGGCAGACGTTCGTCGCGCTCGACGGCGGCCCGCCGAGGCTCTGCCTCCTGGAATCGTGGGCCGTTTTGCGGTACAAACGAATCTCCGAGACGCCCAGCGGGACGGCTCGGGTAGCTGGGTTTGATTGTTTCTCTTGAAGCGGGACCAAGGCGCGATGAAGGTCCATGAATATCAGGCGAAAGAACTGTTAGAGACGGCCGGGGTTGCGGTGCCGGCGGGAATCGTGGTCACGTCGCCCGGCGAGGCGGCCAAGGCCTACGACACGCTGGGCGGGGGCTTGATCGTCGTCAAGGCCCAGGTCCACGCCGGCGGACGAGGCAAGGGGGTGGCCGTTGGTCCCGAGGTCGACCGCGAGCTGGCGCTGGCGATTGCCAGCGGCCAGAAGCCGCGTCCGGAAGGGATGGCCAAGGGTGTGCAGCTCGTGAAGTCGGCAGCGGATGCCGAGAAGGCCGCGGCCAGCATGCTGGGCAAGACGCTGGTCACGTATCAGACCGGAGTGGCCGGTCAGGCGATCTCCAAGGTTTTGGTGACGGTGGGCCACAACATCGCTCGCGAGCTGTACCTGGGCATGGCCGTCGATCGCAACCTCAAGTGCCCCGTGCTCATGGCCTCCACTGAAGGGGGCGTGGAGATCGAGACCGTGGCGGCCAAGACGCCCGAGAAGATTCACAAGGAGCCGATCGACGTGGGCGTCGGCCTGGCCGATTTCCAGGCCCGCAAGGTCTGCAAGGCGCTCGGGCTGACCGGGCAGACCGCCAAGAAGGGGGTCACGTTCCTCAAGAACTTCGTCAAGCTGTTCCTCGCCAAGGATGCATCGCTGGCCGAGGTCAATCCGCTGATCGTCACCGAGAGTGGCGACGTCCTGGCGCTCGATTGCAAGATCAACTTCGACGACAACGCCGTCTTCCGCCACCCGGACGTCGCGGCCATGCTCGACGAGACCGAGGAAGACCCCGCCGAGTTGCGGGCCTCGCGCACGGGCCTTTCCTATGTGAGCCTCGACGGCGACATCGCCTGCCTGGTCAACGGCGCGGGACTGGCCATGAGCACGATGGACCTGATCAAGTACCATGGCGGCGAGCCGGCCAACTTCCTCGACGTCGGCGGCGGCGCCGACAAGGACCAGGTGCTGGAAGGGTTCCGCATTCTCCTTTCTTCTCCGCGGGTCCGGGCCGTGCTGGTGAACATCTTCGGCGGCATCATGAAGTGCGACATCATCGCCGCCGCGCTGCTGGCGGCCTACGATGAGATTGACTTCCGCGTGCCGCTGGTCGTCCGCCTGGAGGGGACCAACTCCGACATCGGCAAGTCGCTGCTGGAGAAGAGCGGGCGCAAGATCATCACGGCCGACGGCCTCACCGACGCGGCCCGCAAGGTGGTCGCCGCGGCGAAGGGAGCGGCCTGAGCGGCTCGCGGGGCCACTCCAGAAGGAGGGGACCATGGGAACCGATGCGATGGGACGAGTGACGGTCGCGGCGAAGATTGAGAATGTATCAGAGCTTTTCCAGGCGGAGGAGGGTCGGTTTCCGGCCGATCAGGTTCACCGAGTCGAAGTGAGCGATGCGCTGGTTGACACGGGGGCGACAACCCTCTCGATGCCCGGGTCGCTCATCAAGAAACTCAATCTCAAGCCACTAAGATCTCGAACCGCTCGAACGACTGCGGGACTTTCCACGTTTCACGTTTATGGTGCCGTTCGTCTTACCGTGCAGGGGAGAGAGTGTACGATCGACGTCGCGGAAGTTCCGGAAGATTGCCCCGTGCTCATCGGCCAGGTTCCCCTGGAACTGCTCGATTTCGTGGTTGATCCGACTCATCAGTGTCTGATCGGCAACCCGGCGCACGGCGGAGAGCAGATGATCGAGATGTACTAGTGGCCAGAGCAGTGTCAACCCAATTGCGGTCGGAGGCTCTCGGGCTCTTGGACAAGCGCGGCGCGCTCCTGGACATTGCCCGCGAGCTTTCCCGTCTGATGCGGGAAGGCGGCATTCCCGGCGCGGTGATCGGCGGCATTGCGGTCGTTTTGCACGGGCACGTGAGGACGACCAAGGACATCGACGTCTTCGTCGAGGGCTCGCTCGAGCCTCTTGCCGAACTCTTGATTGCCAGCGGTTTTTCGCTCGATTCTCAGAAGAAGGAGTTGGTTCGTGAGGGCGTTCCCGTGCATCTAGTCACGCTCGACCAGTTGAAACAGCCGCCCCGCAAGACCGTCGAGATCGAGGGGATCACGACGATCTCCCTTGAAGACCTGATCGAGATCAAGCTCCGTAGCGGCAGCGCGAACCTGTTGCGGGCCCAGGACATGGCCGACGCGATCGGCTTGATCCGTCATCACCGCCTGACCGGCGAGTTTGCCCGCCACCTGGAGAAATCGCTCAGGCCAACCTATCGCAGGCTGATCAAGGAATTGAAACGCGAAGCACAGGGCTGATTGCTGAACATCACCGGATTCCTCAAATTTCGATATCACGTCCGAGCCTTGCAACTTGCTGCCAAGGATCGGATCGAGAAGGTGGAAGTGATTCATGAGTATTCTCGTCAATAAGAACACGCGGTTGATCTGTCAGGGCATCACGGGCAAGGCGGGGGCGTTTCACTCCGAGCAGTGCAAGGCCTATGGGACCAACCTGGTGGGAGGTGTCACGCCCGGCCGCGGGGGTGAGACCGCGCTGGGACTGCCGGTCTTCGACACCTGCGCCGAGGCGGTGAAGGCCACCGGGGCCAATGCCACGATGATCTTCGTCCCCGCCGGGGGCGCGGCGGACGCCGTCATGGAGGCCGCCGACGCGGGCATCGGCGTGATCGTGGCAATCACCGAGGGGACGCCCGTTCTCGACATGGCCCGGGCCGTCGCTTACTTGAGGGCCCATCATCCTGATGCGCGGCTGATCGGCCCCAACTGCCCGGGCGTGATCACTCCCGGCAAGTGCAAGATCGGCATCATGCCGGGCTATATCCACAAGCCGGGCCGCGTGGGCGTGATCAGCCGGTCGGGAACGTTGACCTACGAGGCCGTCTGGCAGCTCACCAACCTGGGGATCGGCCAGAGCACCTGCGTGGGGATCGGCGGCGATCCGGTCAACGGCTCCAGCTTTGTCGACGTTCTGGCTCTCTTCGAGGCCGATCCCGACACCGACGCCGTGCTGATGATGGGCGAGATCGGCGGCAACGCCGAGGAGCAGGCGGCGGAGTTCAAGGCCTCCGGCAAGTTCACCAAGCCGATGGCCGCGTTCATCGCCGGCCAGACCGCACCGCCAGGCAAGCGCATGGGACACGCCGGCGCCATCATCTCCGGGGGCTCGGGCAAGGCCGTCGACAAGATCGCCGCGCTCGAAAAGGCGGGCATCCGCGTCGCCAAGAGCCCGGCCGACATGGGCACCACCCTCCAGGCCGCGCTGGGCAAGTGAGACTTCCCGGGGCTACTGGAGCAGTTTTCGGGCCCATTACTTCTCGTCGGGTCCGCTGTGCGGACCGATCCCCAGCCGCCGCCCACGGGCCGCACAGCAGACCCTACAGGTGAGATGCAAGAGGCGAGGAACACCAGGGTGAACATGAACATGCGAATGAGCCTCGTCCTCGTCTTTCTTCTGGTCCCCACGGCCGCGTTTGCGGCCCCTCCCGCCGACATGGAAGCGGTCATCGAGGAATACGAGGCCGATCTGAATAGCGTCAGCCGGTTCTACGACCTGCCGTGGTCGGTCAACCGCTTCGACCGGCTGGACCGGCTGCAACATGACTGGCAAGGCGGGCTGGCGCGCGTCGATTTCGACCAACTTGACCAGCACGGGCGCGTCGACTGGCTGCTGTTGCGCGCGAAGACCCAATCCGAGCTGGACGATCAGGCGCTCGATCGGCGGCGGCTGGTGGAGATGGCCGAGCTCTTGCCCTTCCGCGGCGGCATCCAGGCGCTCGAGGAAGCGCGCTGGCGGCTGGAACCGCTGGATTCCGCGGCGGCCGCGGCCAGACTTTCAAGAATTCCCGACCAGATCAAGCAACTGCGCGAGCGCATCGACCGGGGCAGGAAAGAGGCGGCGACGGAGAAAAAACCCTCTGCCAGGCAGGAAAAGACTCCGCCGAAAGATACGCCGCCGCTCAAACCGTCACCCTCGGTGGCCCTGCGCGCGGCGCGCGCGGTGGAATCGTTACGGCGGTCGCTGCGCACCTGGTTCACGTTTTACGATGGTTTCACTCCCGATTTCTCGTGGTGGGTGCGCAAACCTCATGAGGCAGCCGACAAGGCGCTCGAGGAATATCAAAAGTACCTCCGCGAGGAGATCGCCGGCCAGCACGGCGAGGACGACGACCCACTTGTAGGCGACCCGGTGGGAGAGCAGGGACTCAAGCGGCTGCTGGCCGGCGAGATGATCGCCTACACGCCCCAGGAGATCGTGGCCATCGGCGAGCGCGAACTGGCCTGGTGCGAAGCCGAGATGCGCCAGGCCGCGCGCGAGATGGGGTTCGCCGAGAACTGGAAGGCCGCGCTGGCCAGGGTGAAGTCGTCGTTCGTGCCCCCAGGCGAACAAGACGACCTGGTCGCCCGGCAGGCGCGCGAGGCCATCCGCTTCGTCAAGGACCGCGACCTCGTCACCGTTCCTCCGCTCTGCGAGGAGACCTGGCGGCTGACGATGACCTCGCCCGAGAGCCAGAAGCGCATGCCGTACGCCGCGTATGCCGGCCAGGCGATGACCGTTGCCTACGCCAGCGAGTCGATGAAGCACGACGACAAGCTCATGGCCATGCGGGGCAACAACCGTCATTTCACCCGGATCGTCACCGCTCACGAGCTAATTCCCGGGCACCACCTGGAGCGCTTCCAGTCCAGCCGCCATCGTCCCTACCGCCAACTCTTCAGCACCCCCTTCTTCATCGAAGGCTGGGGGCTGTACTGGGAAATGCGGCTCTGGGACCTGCACTATGCCCGCACCCCCGAAGACAGGATCGGCATGCTCTTCTGGCGGATGAACCGCGCGGCGCGGATCATCGTCTCGTTCAAGTCTCACCTGGGCACGATGAAGCCGGCCGAGATGGTTGATTTCCTCGTCGATCGAGTGGGCAACGAGAAGTTCGGCGCCACGTCCGAAGTTCGCAGGTATCTCGAATACTCGCCCCTCTACCAGGCGGCTTACATGCTGGGCGGCCTTCAGCTTCATGCCTTGCACAAGGAAGTGGTGGGCGGCGGACGCATGACCGAGAAGGCGTTTCATGACGCCGTGCTCGCGTGTCATGCCATTCCCGTCGAGATGGTGCGGGCCGAGGTGCTCGAGCTGCCCCTCGCGCGCGAGTACCAGCCTCGCTGGCGGTTCGCGGGCCCACTTCCCCAGAAACGCGGAACCCATCCGTGAGCGACACCTCGAATCCCTGGAAGACCCTGGCCAGCCGCCCGGTTTACGAGAACCCGTGGATCAGGGTGCGCGAGGACCAGGTGCTCCGCCCCGACGGCACGCCCGGTATCTACGGCGTCGTCGAGTTCAAGAACCGCGCGGTGGGCGTCTTGCCCGTGGAGCACGATGGGGACGTCTGGCTGGTCGGCCAGCATCGTTATCCATTGAACATTTATTCCTGGGAAATTCCCGAAGGTGGCAGCCCGCCCAGCGAATCGCCCGAGGAAACCGCGCGGAGAGAGCTTCGGGAGGAAACCGGCCTGGCCGCCGGGACGCTTGAGCTGATCGGCACGGCGCATCTCTCGAATTCGGTCTGCGACGAGGTTGCCTATATCTATCGAGCGACGGATCTGACCCACGGCGAAAGTACCCCGGAAGCCACCGAAAAGCTGCACGCGAAGCGGGTGAGCTGGGAGGAAGCCTGGAGCATGCTGAAGCGCGGGGAGATCACCGATTCCATGTCGGTGATCGCGCTCTTGCACGAGGCGGTCAGGAGGAACGAGGAGAAGGAGAAACGAAATCGGAGCCGGTACTCCGAGACTTCTGGCCCAACGCCACCACCGGCCCAGTACTGAAATCGCCAGTGCCGATGCCCAATAACGTTGGGTGGCACGGACAGGAGCATGCCACCCAGAAAGATCATCCCCGACCTGGTGATGAGCGAGGAGTCTCTGATCCCTGATCCTGATCGTGATCCCAACCTCAATCCTCAGCGCTCGATGGTTACCGAAGCTTCCGGTGGGCCGCGCTGCGCTCGATCCACCCGACACGGCTTCGTCCGCGCCCCGGTTCGACATGCCTTTTCGATTCGGGTGGTCTTGGCGTATCATTTCAGGTACTGGAGGGCAGGGTGATCGGGCGAGAGTATTGAGAAGCAAGGGGAAATTGGAATTCCGCGTAGGGTGGTGCCATCGCCGCGGGTTTGATGCAAAGGCTTACCGACCATGACGCGACGCTCCCGAGGCCGTGAAGTCGCACTCCAGGTGCTTTACCAGATCGAGCAGAACGCTGGCGTTCCGGTCACCGAGATTCACCAGTTCATCAAGCGCAGACTGCTGGGCGATCCCAAGCTCGTCGAGTTTACCGAGGGCCTGATCGCCGGGGTCAAGGAACATCAGACCCAGATCGACGACATGATCAAGGAGGTCGCCGAGAACTGGCGGCTCGACCGCATGGCCGCCATCGACCGCAACATCCTCCGGCTCGGGGCCTACGAGGTCCTCTTCCGGCCCGAGATTCCAGCCAGGGTCGCGATCAACGAGTCGCTCGAGCTGGCCAAACGCTACAGTACGGCCCAGTCCAGCCGGTTCGTCAACGGCATCCTCGACCGCGTGCTTCAGCTTCACGTCCGGCCGGAAAATGAGGGCCAGGACGAGCCTGCCCCGGGCGAACCAGCCTCTGCCTCGACCGAGGACGAACCAGCCCCCAGCTCGGCCAGCCCTGAACCTGAATCGGAATGATGACGCCGCGCACCGCCCAACCACCCACGCTCCGCCGCTCGGGCGCGGACCTGCACGTGCACACGACGCATTCCGACGGCGTCTGCTCGCCCTGCGAGGTGGTCGCCGCGGCGGCCGGCGTGGGGCTCTCCGCGCTGGCGATCACCGATCACGACACGGTCTCGGCCCTGCCGATCGCCCGGCCGGAAGCGGTTCGGCGGAGCATCGAGCTGATCGACGGCGTCGAGCTGACCTGCTGCTTGGATGACCGCGAGCTGCACCTCCTGGGCCACTTCATCGACGAGCACCATGCCGGCCTGGGCGATGCACTTTTCCGGCTGCGAGCGGGACGCGACCAGCGCATGCAAACGATCGCGGCCAGGCTAAAACACGCGGGCCTGGTGCTCGACCTGGAGCTGCTGCGGAAGTGCTTTCCCCGCGCCGTGCTGGGCCGGGCTCACGTGGCCAGGTACCTGGTCAAAACCGGCCAGGTTGCCAGCGAGCGCGAAGCGTTTGCCAACCATCTTGGCGAGGCCGCGAGCGCCTACGTGGCCAAGCCTCGGCTCCACGTGGTTGAGGCGATCGAGCTGATCCGCGCCTCGGGAGGAGTCGCGGGGCTGGCCCATCCGCCGTTCAATCTGAGGCTGGAGACTTTGCGGGCTCTAGTTGCCGCGGGGCTGGGGAGCATCGAAGTGGCCGGGCCAGGCATCTCCAACCGCCTCTCGCGCAGGTTCCGTGACTGGGCCCGGGAACTGGGCCTCGTGCCGATCGCCGGCAGCGACTTTCACGTTGCCGACCGCCCCGGTTGCTGGGTGGGTGCGATCCGGACTCCCGACGCCGATCTCAACCGCCTGCGCCAGGCCCGGGGGTGAATCTGCTACGTGAGTCCGACATTCCTGTCCGCTCACACGGAAATGCAGGATAAGATTCGGAGAGTCTCCCCCCACGCTCCGCGTGGGAACGAGTTCAATCGCCCACGTTGGGTGGGACTGATCGCGATTGATGGCCGCGTGCGATTGTTGTATAGAACTTGAAGCAAGCTCGTCTCTCCCCGGCAGGGTCAGGAGACCCACGCCGAACATTGATTCGCCCAGGTCCCGCGCCCGTCAGAGGAGTGGCATCATCATGATCAAGAGCGCATGTCACGGTCGTTTCTCCCCGGCGTGGTCGGAAGACCCACGCCGAACGTGTTTCTATCCGGCGTGGTCGGCAGACCCGCGCCGAACGTGGGGCCCGCGCCGAATGTGGGTCTTGCTGATTGCCGCTGGTCTGCTGACCGTGGTCGCGCTGCCCGGGTCCGCCCACGCACAGAAGAAACCGGAGAGCAAGAAGGCCCAGGCCAAGCCGGCTCCGGCTCCCCCCGCGGCCAAGCCGGCTCCGGCTCCAGTTTCGCCGGTTGATGATCCGGCCAAGCTCAAGGCGCGGATCAGCGCGCTAGAGAAGGAGGTCGCGGAGCTCAAGCTCAAGGTGGCCTCGCTCGAGCTGGAGAAGCTGGGCGCGACGGTCAACATCGACAAGGGGAAGGATGGCAAGGACATCGCCACGGTCAACATCCTCAAGAAGTGGTCCGGCGGCAAGGATTCGATGCAGTTGCTGGGGAACGTGCCCAACCTCCAGGTCGTTTACATCGACAACGGCCAGGTTGATGACGCCGCGCTTCAGCCGCTGCGGCAGCTTCCCAGCTTGAGCGCGCTCACCATCATGAGCCCCGCCGTGACCGACAAGGGCCTGGACGCGCTCAAGGGGCTGAGCCAGCTCAACATGCTCTTCCTCACCAGTTCCAAGGTCACCGACAAGGGCCTGCCGCGGCTA
>JBMFUH010000213.1:0-8876 GCA_049966735.1 Isosphaeraceae bacterium | reverse complement strand
GTCTTATGCCGATGCGAAATGGAGTGCGTGAGTGTGTGTGAATAATCCGGGCTAAGTGCTGCTCGCCCGCGGGCACCCCCTTGATCTCGAACGAGCCATCCGGCCTGGTGACGGCGAAGAAGGGATGGTCGAAAACCATAATCCACGCTTTCATCCACGGATGGATATCGCAGGCCACCTGGATCGGCCGCCGCTCGGCGACCAGCTTCACCTCAAGCTCGCCGTTGGGCGCGAGAATCTGGTTGAAGGACGCATTGGTAAATGCGGAATAGCGAACGTTGTGATTCACCGGGTCGCTGGACTTGATCACGAGCCCTTGGTCCTCGTGGATCGCCTGGGCATAAGGGATGAATTCACAGCTCTTCTGGTCGAGCAGCGCCTTGGGGCTCTTGGCCAGCAATTGCTTGACAGCCGCGGGGTTGGTACCGCTGGGTTTGGACAGATAGGCGAAGCCATGGGAGATTCCCTTGGTCTGGGGATCGACCACCAGCTCGCGCGAGGGAATGGCGTCATGCTTGGCGCAGACCTCGGGATCCTTGGGCGCCTTGCCTTTCTCGACCAGGGCTCGCGCGGGGGGAATGTGGTCTCCTCCCCAGATCAGGCGGCCCTTGATGGTTCCGTATTCGCTCTGGGTGGCCAGCGCTTCACTCAGGAATCCCGGAGAGATGACCGCCGCACCCACCCGCGACTGTCCGCGGACAAGGAAACCGAGGGCAAGAGAAAGGGCAAAGGTGAGTCGACCGGCGGGGGAGAGCAACCTCATAATGAACCTCGAATGGGACGAAAAGAACCGGGGCCGCTCGCTGGACGTCACCCCGGTTTGCCCTGAAGGGGCGAGACAAACCAGCCCAGGGCAATGGGAAAGAGTAGAACGGAAGGAATTCCGTTCTACGACTTAGCCCCAGATCATTCCACGCGGAGCCGGGAAGGCGGGATCTTAAAGTCCTTGACGACGGTGTCGTTGGCCTTGAGCACGATTGCCTCACCCGAGGGGGCCGTGACGAAGCCGTTCTTGTCGACCGCTTCCTGCCAGACCACGACCTTCTGGGTTCCCGCCGGAGCGTTCTTGATCTCGAAGTAGCCCTTGTCGTCGGTCACGGCGATATAGGGGTTGTCCAGGACCATCCACCATGCCTTCATCCAAGGATGAATGTCGCAGGTAACCTCGGCCGGAGTGCGCTCGGGGCCCTCAGGTGTGAACTCCGACTTTCCCTGAGGCTGAAGCAACTGGTTGAACGATCGGACCTTGAGTCGGGCGTTGATGTTATGGTTCACGGGATCGCTGGACTTGAGCGTGATCGTCGAGCCGGCCATGACGCCGATGACGTGAGGAATGAAGACGCATTTTTCCTGGTCGAAGAGGACCGGTTTGGCTGAGTAAGCTTTCTTGGCGTCGGGGCTGGTTTGGGTCGGCTTGGGGATATAAACCAGCACGTTCTTCACGCCCTTGGTGGCGCCATCGACGATCAGCTTCTCGTCGAGCAGCGGACCATCCTTGGCGCAGACGGTCGGGTCCTTGGGAGCTTTCCCCTTCTCGAACAGGTGCTTGACTTCCGGTGCAGCGCCGTCGAAGGTGATCTGGCCCTTGAGGGTGCCGAAGCCTTCGGCCTTGACGGGGGTCGAGGAAGTGGATTCCGCCGAGGGGGTCGACGTTCCCGCCGCCGGCGCCGCGCCGGGTTTCGATGCCGGGGCAGTCGTCACCTTGGCCGTGGAGTCGGGAACGACCACGGCATCGCTCGATTCATTCCCTTGCCCGCCGCAGCCAAATACCGCGGCCATCATCGTGGCGGCCAGGCCGAGGCCCAGGCTCGCCGGCTTACGGATCCAGGTCTTCGTCATTGCGTGTCTCCTCTGGTTTTGTCGCGCTGTCAAGGAAAGGGTGTCGCGGTGGGCCTCATTGGGTTCGGCCCACCCTACGGATTGCTCGAGCTACTGGCCGCCTCCGGCGGGCGTTGTGGAGGCGGTTGCATGGGCGGTAGTGGATTTGGCGCCGGCGGCGAGCTGCTGCTCGACCACGTTGGTGTAGTTGATCAGCGTGTCGCGGATCGCCCGGACCATCTCGATCGGTTGGTTCTCAAACGTCTTGGGCACGGGAATCTGTGGTGGCCCGTGCGGCACCACGTTTTGCGGCATCGCCGTGTAGGGGACTAGCCGCTTGGGATTGGCGATCCACGTTTCCAGGAAACCGGGCCGGAACCGGGTGGCCACCTGCCGGAGGTCGGGGCCGTTGACGACCTGCTCCCCGCCGGTCGGTTTGGACTGGCCAATGGCGTGGCATTGGATGCATGGTGATTTTTTGTTCGTCATCATCGACCAGCCCGCTCCGAGGTAGTTCGGGTGCACGTGCTCCCGCTCCGCGATGTACTCCGTTTCCTGCTGGGGAATGGTCTGGTAGGGGAACTCCGCGCCGTCGCGGGCGGCGAAGTAATCGGCCAGGTCCTCGGTCTCCCGCGAGTGGGTCCCCTCGGCCTTGCCGTAGTGGAACCGCGGCATCCGCAGTTGCGCGGCCGGCCGGAGGGTGTAGGGATCGCGCAGGAAGAGGGCGAACCACGGGGTCTGGACCTTGTTCCCCTCGCGGACCAAGGGGGGAGGAAGCCGGTTCCAGAAGCTCTCGAAGGCGGTGCCGGCTCGTTCCTGGGCCTGGGTCGCGAAGAGCCAGGCGAAGTTGCCGCCCACTGGCTCCGTCTTCTGGACCTTGGTCTGGTCCAGGGTCACGTTGTCACCCACGTTGAAGGTGTAGCCGCGAATCGTCACGGGCTTCCAGAGCTGGACTGTCAGCTCGTTCTCGAAGACCCCGATCGGCATGCCTTCGACCGTCACGGCCGTCTTGCCGTCGTCGGGCTCGAGCTTGAGCTCGGTCTCGACGTTGGAGTTGTCGATCTTCTTCTTGGGGTCGAAGGCCAGCTCGGGGTAAAGCTCGGGAATGTAATCGGTGGCGCGCGCCGAGTACGACGCGCGGACGTTCCCCTTGAAATCGGTGAACGCATCGGCGACCTTCAACCCCTCGGGGACCGTGTATTTGGGCATTTCCAGCACGTGGCAGCCGGTGCAGTTGTAGCGGTTGAGCACCTTGGCGCCCTTGGCCAGCGCGGTCTTCCCCTCGCCGTACCGCTCACGGGCGAGGTAGCGGTAGCCGATCTTCTCGCCGGTCAGGCCCAGGACGAAGGTCATCACTTCTTCCACGGCCTTGGGGTCGTTGGCCCAGGCAAACTGGGGCATCCGCAAGCGGTCGTCCCAGGTCTTGTACCGGGCCTTGTCCTTGAGGTAGTCGTAACTGCGTGGGCGGTGCAGCTTCTGATAGAGGAAGCCGATCCGGCTCTCCTGATCGACCTGCTCCTGGAAGTATTTGCTGGTGCCGTCTCGGCTGCCGTCGCGCTGCTCCACCTGGTCTTCCAGATATTCCTTGATGTGACCGAAATCGAGCCGCGCGGGTTGCTTGATGCCCCAGTCGTTGAGCGGTGTGCCAATCGGCTTGGCGTCCTCGAATCCCGGGATGACGTGGCAGCCGAAGCAGCCCAGCCGCGAGATCGTCTTCTCGCCCAGGAAGTAGAGCTTGTCATCGGTGCTCAGCTTGGAGACATAGGAATCAACCTCGCTGAGCGGTACCGCGACCATCTTTCCTTGCCTGGTCTTGTAGCCTCCCTTGGAGATGTAGAGCCGGATCAGCTCGTCGACCGAGCTGGAAACCTCGGCGTCCTTGAGGGGGGCGACCTCGACCTTGACCGGCCAGTCGCCCGGAATCGAGATCAGCCACGAGGCGATGTCGGCCGCGTCCCGCATCCCCAGCCGGAGGCTGGGCATCAGGCTCTTGGGATGGTACTTCTCGGGGTTGTTGATCCAGTTGGACAGCCACTTCAAGCCCTTGTCGGGCGCCGAGCGGAACTTGGCGGCGAGGTTGCCCAGGTTCGGACCGTAGTTCGCCCGGGCGTACTTCCGCACGGTCTCCGGGAACGACTTGGGCGCGTACATGAGCGACGCGTCGGGCTTGTAGTCCGGGTTGATCTTGTCGCGGTCGGCCTGTTGCACGTCCTCGGGGGCGTAGGGCCGATGCTGGTGGCAGGCCAGGCAGCCCTTCTGGAGGAAGAGTTCCTTGCCGCGCTTGGGATCGGTCTTCGAGGGGGGATCGACGAAGTCCGCCGGCGGAGTGCTCCGGGCGAACAGGTAATGGGCGATCGCCTGGATCTCGGCGTCTCCCTTGGGAATGTCGTCCTGGGCGTCGTTGTTGGTCAGCCCGTAAAACCGGGGCATGCGCGAATCGGGGCGGAAGGCGTGGGGATCCTTGATCCACTTCTTCACCCATTCCGGCGAGAGCTTGTTGCCGATGTGGCTCAGGTTTGGCCCCACCGTGCGCTCGTCGGTCAGGTCGGGGCCGAACGAGCCCTCGCCGCCGATCAAGTGACATCCCGTGCAGCCGTACTGGACGATCCGCTGATAGCCCGCCTGCAACTTCTTGGCCTGGGGAATGTCGGTGATCTGGTGGTGGCATTTCACGCAGCCCGACTCGACGAACTGCTGGGGATACATCGGATAATCCCAGTGATGGATCTCCTTCCAGCCGTAAGTCTTCTTCCATGTCTCTTCCTGCCCGGGGTCGCTGGGGGTGTGCGAGGAGAAGGTGAAGTCGGTGCCGGACCCCTGGCCGTTGTGGCAGATCGTGCAGCCGAAGCTGTTGATCGGATGGGGGCCGTTGGGATCAAGGTATAGTCCGGCCGTGACGACCCTTCCTTTGGTATCCACCGAGGTGGCTCCGGTGGTCAGGAACGGGTGGGAGGCGAAGACCTTGGGCATGTCCTTGCCCTGGGCGTCCTTGTCGTAGCCGTTGCGATCAATGCCCTGGTGGCAGGTGGTGCACCGGTCGTAGCGGGGAACTTCCTTGAAGTTGTAGTTGATGGTCAGCTCGGGCAGGCTGATCTGCTGGATCTTGGTGGGAGGGGCGGCCATGTCGATGCCCGGCAGCCCGCGGAGCCAGGCCAGCGGGCCGAAATACTCGGCCTCTTTTTGATCCAGCAGCCGCTTGACGCGGTCGGCATCGCGGGTCAGCTTCTCCCGCTCTTTCTTCAGATTGTCCACGTAGCCCAGGAGCTTTTCCTTCTCCGCCTGCTTGGCCTTCTCCTTGGTCTGCGACTCTTCGAGCTGAAGCGAGAGCTGGCTCAGTTCCTGCTCGGCGACGGCGACCGTCGTGTTGAGGTAGTGCCGGGCCTGGCTCTCCTCGCCGCGTTCGACCATCCCGTCGTAGAGACTGCGGAGGCTGTCCAGTTCGGCCTTCTTGAATTTCCGCTTGGTATCGAGGTCTTCGGTCCGGGCCATGATCCCGTTCAGCTCGCGATCGAGCTTCTTCAGATCGGCTGCTCGCTGGACCGCTCCCGCCTCGGCCTGCCTGATCTGCTCGTCGATCCTGGTGATCCGCGCCTGGTCGTCCGCCTGCTGCTTCTCGACCGCCTCGCGCTCGCTGGCCTTGAGCTTGGCCCGCTCGATCTTGTGGAAATCGCGCTGAACCTGCTTCCACGGGCGCAGGTGGTCGGCCATGATCATCCAGACGATCGACAGCGTCATCACGATCGACGAGATCGCGAAGATGATGTGGAGAGTCGGCTGGCGTCTGTAGGTTTCCTCGGATGCTGGCATGTTCGTCGGGTCCTCTATCTCTAGCGTGTCGCCCCCGCGGTCGCGCCGTTCCAGGCGGCCGGAAACCGGCTGCCGGCGCCCTGGCGGCGCGACCCGCCATCCGTCGCCGGACATCAGATATTGAAGAAATACTCAGGAATTGCCACCAGGTACTTGAGGTTCATCGTCCAGCGGAAGACCATCTTGATGGGCAAGGCCGCCATGAAGAGCAAGAGGATCGCCAGGGTCATGTACCGCAGCATGCCCGCCTGCTCGGCATACTTCTTGAAGAAGAGCCGCCGGAGGAGTTCGGGGACGATCGCGAAATAGAGAATGCAGAGCAGCAAGCCGGGCGCTTCGCGAAGGAGCACCCAGGACGGCTTGGTCGTGCCCAGAAGCTGGATCCAGAAGATGTCCGAGAGCTGGACGTTGTTCAGAGGAATCAGTTTGTGAAGATCCCAGTATTCATAAGGGCCGAAGAAGTTCCAGTTCGGGCCCCGCAGGAACGTTCCCAAGAGGATCAGCACCACCCAGAGCACGACGAAGCCGTACTGGAAGGTGATATACGCGAATTTCCGCTGATTGATCGTGTAGTAGCCGTTGCCGTTCTTGTTGGTGTCGATGTAGGGGATGGCCATGAGACCGACGATGATCAGGCTGGGCAGGACGACGCCGGCCATCCAGGGGTCGAAGTAGACGAGCATCTCCTGGAGCCCCAGGAAGTACCACGGGGCCTTCGACGGGTTGGGCGCCACGGTCGAGCTGGCCGGCTGTTCCAGAGGGGCCTGCAGGGCGATTCCCCAGACGACCAGGACGATGGTCAGCACCACCATGCAGATCAGCTCGGTGTAGACCAGGTCGGGCCAGGTCAGGGTCTTCTCGGGCTCGATTTCTTCCAGGTTGGGCAGTCCTTGGGCCATCCGGGCGTCGTTGATGACCGCCCGCCGCAGCCCGAACCAGGTGAAGTAGCCCACGAGGATCATCAAACCGACAATCGGCACGTTGTCGGGCTTGGTGACGATCTCGCGGAAGTCGTAGTCGGTCATCGATAGACCGAAATAGAGCAGGAACAGGTTCACTCCGGTCCAGGCCACCAGTCCGCTGGAGAGGAACCGGCGGAAGGTGAGCACCAGCGCGAACAGGATGGTCGCCCCGACGAAGAACGTGGTCGGGCCCGAGACGAAGTCGATGCCGTCGCGGACGAACAGGGGCAGGATGATGGCGCCGCCGAAGAGGTAAGAGAGGCCCATCGCCTGGAAGACGACGCCGACAATGCCCCAGATCAAGGTCCAGAGGGTCCGGTTGATCGGCTTGCCCAGACCGACGGCGGGAATGTGGTCGTCCAGGCTGGCCACGGGGGTCTCGGCGCCCTCGGCATGGCCGGCCGCCTCGATCCGGCCCTCCGCGAAATGGGCGGCATCGGCGCAGGCCGTGATGGCGAGCAAGGCATTGGCCAGCGCGGCGAGAACATAGGCGACCATCACCGCTCCGGGCAGTGCGGAGCGGAAGAGGATCATCAAAAGCCCCAGCCCGTACAGGCTGAAAAACACGACGGCCAGCCAGTCGGGCAAGCGTCTGGTCTTGGGGGCCAGACCCACCCGGGACGCCCCCTCCGAGACCATCTCGCCGTACGCGACATAAGCCGACGCCACCGCGTTCATGAGCGCGGCGAGAAGATAGTACCACGCCAGGCCGGCCATCACGCCGGGGGTTATATCTTGATGCATGGTTCCCTACAGACCCGTGTTCCTTGGAAATGCCAGTGACAAGCCGCCCTACCACCGTGCCGCCCGCGCCGAGCCGGGCGGTCCTACTCTCACCGCCTGAAGTTCACATCGGACCGCTGATTCCGCCGTCCTTCCGCACTCGCCAGAAGTGAATCATGATCAACAGCGCGGCGGCCAGGGGAATGGCCACGCAGTGCAGGACGTAGAATCGGTTGAGCGTCATCTCGCCCACGGCCCGGCCGCCCAGCAGGGCGAACTTGGCGTCCGAGCCCGAGGTGATCAACTTCACGCCGTTGAGTTTCAAGAGCGACGATCCGGGCCCTTCCACGCCGACGCCGGGGGTTGCCCGGGCCATGTTCGAACCCACCGTGATGGCCCAGATGGCAAGCTGGTCCCAGGGGAGCAGGTAACCGGTGAACGAGAGCAGCAGAGTGAGGACCAGGAGGATCACGCCAATCGCCCAGTTGAACTCGCGCGGGGGCTTGTAGCTGCCGGTCAGGAAGACGCGGTACATGTGCAGCCAGACGGCGATGACCATGGCGTGCGCGCCCCAGCGGTGCAATTCCCGGAGGATTCCCAGCGTGGTGACGTCGCGGAGGGCGAGGATGTCGTTGTAGGCGTGCTCCAGCGTGGGCCGGTAATAGAACATGAGCAGCACACCGGTCACAACCTCAACGATGAAGAGGAAGAACGTCGTTCCTCCCATGCACCAGGTATACGACAGGGCGATGCCCTGCTTGCGCACGCTCACGGGGTGCAGGTGGAGGAAGAAGTTCGTGAGCATCACCACCACGCGGTTGCGCCGGTCGGTCGGCATGGGGTGGCGGAAGATGCTCTTCCACATCTGGGTTTCGGTGATCTTGTCCAGGATTGGCATGTTCGTCTCGCTACCGCGGATTCAAGCCCTTGAACCTATGATGAGAGGGAACGCAGAATTCTCGATCGGCTGCGCCAGACCCGGAAGCGGAAGCGCCACGCGGCGGGCTCTGGCCGCGAATACCCTGGGCAGGAGAGCGCTGGGGACCGTTCTGCCATCACCCGGCGCCTCGTTTGCTCGCGGCTGTCAGACGGCGATGAAGCTATCCGGATCGGACCACTGACCCAGCTCTTGCTGATACTTTTGACTCTTATCGACCACGAGCTGCCCGTCGTCGGCCCGGGTGATCTTGAATCGCTCCAGGGGACGCGGGGCGGGACCTTCGAAGTTGATTCCGGAGATGTAGTAGCCGCTGCCGTGGCAGGGGCACTTGAATTTCTGCTCGTTGGCCAGCCAGTTGGGCGGACAGCCCAGGTGGGTGCAGACCGACTGGAGGGCGTAGATGATGTCCTGGCCGTTGTAGCGAGTGGACCGGACGATCCAGAAGCCCCACTCCGCCTTGAACCGGTCGTTGACGTCTTCAGGGTCGAACTTGCCGGGTGCGCCCACCTTGATGGTGCTGGGGGGCTCGGCCAGGACGTTGGGGAACATGAACCGGCCGCACATGGCGGTGAGCGCGGCCACCCCGGCGGTGAAAGAGGTCCAGGCGATCGCGATCCAGGAAACGA
>JBMFUH010000212.1:0-8893 GCA_049966735.1 Isosphaeraceae bacterium | reverse complement strand
GACGTGAGCCCGGCCGAACGCCAGGCGATCCTCATGATCTGGGCCGAGATCCAGCATGCCAATCTGTCGTCGTCGGTTCGCGGCAAGCTTCTCAAGCTCGCCCAGTCACTCTTCGCGGAAGATCCTGATCCCGGCGTGCACTCGGCCGCCGAGCTCTTGCTCCGGCGCCTGGGCCGCGCCGAGCGCGTGGACCAGATGAAGCAAGAGCTGCGCCGTCGGCCTGCCGGCAATGACCGCCGCTGGTTTGTTGGCCCCGAGGGCCACACCTTCATCATCGTTCCCGGTCCGCTGGTCTTCCTCATGGGTTCGCCCGCCTCGCAAGACGGACCGCCCCGGCCGGAGGAGCGACTGCACTACCGGAAAATCGACCGGACCATCGCGGTTGCGACCATGGAAGTCTCGATCGCCCAGTATCGCCAATTCCGTCCCAAAGCAGCACCAGACAAGCACTATACGCACGATCTCCAGTGCCCGGCCAACGGACTGAAATGGTACGACGCCGCGCGCTACTGCAACTGGCTGAGCAAGCAAGACGGCATTCCCAGGGAACAGTGGTGCTACCCCGAGCCGATCGAACCCGGCATGGTTCTCCCGAACGACTCGGTCGAGCGAACCGGTTTCCGTCTGCCCACGGAGGCCGAATGGGAATACGTCTGCCGCGCGGGTACCACCACCTCTCGGTTCTTCGGATCGTCCGAAGACCTGTTTCCACACTACGGCTGGACCTGGCTCAACTCGCACGATCGCGCCATGCCGACAGGCCGGCTCCTGCCCAATTCGCTGGGCATGTTTGACATGCTGGGAAACCTCTGGGAGTGGTGCCACGACGGGCCCCACAAGGGCGAACTCCTACCCCCATACCCCGAGGGCACCACCGAGACTCACCCGGCGGGCGACCACGTGAAGGGGGGGGTGATCACCAGAGACACCTATCGAATCCTCCGCGGCGGGGCCTTTGACTACTCTCCCGCCCAGGCACGCGCGGCCTATCGCTACGCGGTCACCTCGGGCTACGGCGAACCGACTTTCGGCCTGCGTGTCGTGCGCACCCTTCCCGCGACGACCGGCCATTGAACTTCATTGTTCGGCGGCCAGGGCAAGCCAGGCAACCTGAGAATTTTCGGTTGTCCAGGAAATTCATTTGACATTCGGCAAGAACGGTCGCAACATGCGATGGATTGGAACGGCCAGGTCCTGAGCTCTCTTTTTTGATCTGGCTCTGGCGCCCGCCACTGTCAGGCGGCGCGGCGACCTGGCGGAGAGAGATGCTGCCCAAAGGAGCCTCGCCATGGCCAGCGAACCTGTACCGAGCGTGCAGATCGAGCCGCGCCACACTCTGGGGATGAACCTGGTCGGCACGGTGGCGCTGCCCTCGCCTTTCCCTGCCGCGGCTCGAATCTTCGTGGTTCGCCACCCGGCGCCCAAGGGGGCCAAGGGAGAAAAGGGCAAGCCGATCTACCATCTCAAGATCGTCCAGGAACTCAACGACGGGCACTCGATCACGCGCTTGGTGGCTCTGGAGCACGTGCGGCTGGTCCGGTTCAACCAGCCCACGGAGTCCGTGCCTTCGCCCGCGGACGCCAACGAAGCACCGCTCCCTGCGGCCCTCGAAAACGACGACCTCCGCAAGGAGATCGAGGCCGTTCCCTGGGAGAAAGCGGTCAAGGAGGGTCGCGGCGCCTACGAGGTGGAGCTCTACCCCGGTCGGTTGGGCGTGGTGCATGTGCACGAGCAGACTCCGGTGCTCACGCGTCACGAATGCATCCAGACCGCGGCGATGAGCATCCAGCGCGTGCTGGGCCCGAGACAATTCTGCCCGCACTGCTGCTGTCCCCCCTCTCCATAGAGCTGCTGTCCCCCCTCTCCATAGAGCAGTCTTCCGGTCGATGGCTTCCTACGATACCGCGACTGTCATGAATGGTTCGGGGACGAAGCTGCCATGCAGGTAGACCTGATTCTCCTGAGCCGCGACCTGGCTGCTCCACGACCTGATGTCTGGCAAGGAATCCAGTCTCAGCGCGGGGTTCAGCCACGCATGCATCGTGTCGCGGGACCTCCCCGGCCTGGCGACACGAACCGCTGGGAAACGATCGCTCGCGCGCGGAACGAGATGAGGACCGTCGGCACCGCTCAGTTGGTGATGTTTCTCGACGATGATGTCGTGCTGGGACCAGATTGCGTTGCCCGCCTTGCTCACGCGCTTGAGCGTCGGCCGGAGTTCGCGGCCCTGGCCGCCGACAGTGCTGGAGAGATGAACCGCCCCTGGCAGCACTGGGATTATCCTGATCACGTCGGCCTGGCGGCCGTCCTGTTCCGCCGCGAGCGCCTGGCCACGCTCACCTTCCGCTGGGAGCAAGAAAAGTGCGAGTGCCTCTGCTGCTGCGACGACCTCCGCGCGGCGGGCTGGGGCATCGGCTACCTCCAGGGCGCGCAGGCCTGGCATCGGCCCCTGTCCAGAAGTCCTTCCACCGGATCAGGGCCCGGGGCCGACGAGAGCCAGAGTCAAAAGAGTTCGCCAGAGCCGGGCACGATTCAGCGGCGAGGGCGCATTCTCGCCGCCTTCGATCGCCGCGATCAAACCAGGTTTCGCACCCAGTTTCTGACGACGTTGCGCGAGTCGGGCAACGATGAGCCGGTCTGGGCGTTCGCCTATGGTCTCTTCCCGACCGAGCTGGACCTTCTGGCGGCTCAGCCGGGCGTCACGGTCGTCGCGCTGCCGGAGCATGGAGTCTCTCCCGGCCTGCGCCGGCTCGGGGATTTTCAAGACCTCATCGCCCGCTGGCCGGCGGACACCCCCGTCGCGTACTGGGACGCGGGAGACGTGCTGTTCCAGGGTCGGCTCGGTCCGCTCTGGGACCTGGCCGCCGCCAATCCCGGTGTGCTCATGGTTGCCGAGGAACCCCTCAGCTTCCCGGACAATCCCGTCATCCGCTTCTGGACAGAGTGCATTCATGACCCCGCGGCGCAAGCGCGAGCCTTCGAGATGATGTCGACCCACGTCTTCTTGAACGGCGGCTTCGCGGCGGGAACGGCCTCTGCCTTGCTGGACTATTGCCGCGAGGGAGACCGGCTGCTCCATTCGCCGGCGCTCTTGGGTGTTGGCGACTGGGGTGACCAGGTCGCCTTGAATCTCTACTGCCACAGCCACCCGGAGCGCTGGAAGGCCATTCACGTGGGCTGGAACTACACCCTGGCCGGCCGCGATGGCGCGGAGCACACGATCAGCCCCGCCGGCCGCGTGGTTCGAAGAGACGGTCAGCCCGTGCATGTTCTCCACGGCAACGCGGGATCTCTCCACTGGCTAGACATCTCTCCCTGGGGACCGGCCGATCGACGGGGCTCGAACCCGACCGTCGCAGCCCGGACCTGACCGATCCGCCACCCCGAATTGCCAACGCATTGATGCACTTGCTCGTAACCGAGAAACGACCTTGCGGGCAAATCCGATCGCGGTATTCTTACAAGACGGGAGACCGCATCTCTTCTATGTGCGCTTCAGCTCAGTCAGTTCATGTCTCCGTGCCGGCCCGATCACATCAAACAGGGCGGCGCGGGGGGCGCTCTCCACGATCGGGCGTTTGAGAATCGGCCGGAATGGCCGGTTGCTCGGCTTTGCACGCCGCGGCCGTCAGACGCATGCGGCGTGAACTCTCCAAGGATGGAGATGTTTCGACTCATGAAATGGAAAATCGCAGTAGGAATGCTCTCTCTCGCGATAGCGGGATGCGCCCAGTCGCGATCGGCCCTGCCCGGCGGGGCGTCGCGCGCGGAGCCGCAGCCAGTGGGCGTGGGCACGGTCCCCTCGCTCAGTAGCACGATCAACCGTGGGTTCGGCGATTCCACGGTCCAGCAGGCGACCCTGCGCGATCCCAAGAACCCCCACTGGTCGGGAACCTTCACGCCGCCCGGGCAGTCGCAATTCCCTGACGCGGAGCCTGGAGCACTGGCATCCGGATCTGCCCCGCAACAGACCGCGGCTCGCCCCGCGTCCCCGAACAATCCCTCGTCGACCGGTACCGCCGCGCTGGCTTCTCCCGTTCTGGCCACGCCATCCAGTGCTTCGATCAGCCAAATCAACGGACCGGCCGGATCTGCGCAGTTGACTGGCGCCGGACCGAGCGGACCGGATCGGTCACTCGCCACCGGATCGAGCGGATCGGGCGGATTGACTGCCACCGGACCAGCCGCACCAGCCGAAGGACCAGTCGCCGGATCGAGCGGACCGGACGGAATGGCTGCCGCCGGATCTGGCGGACCTGCCGGAGGACCCGCCAGCGGACCGGTCGAACCACTCCAGCCCCCAGCCACCGCGCTGACCGGGGCGGCAGAGCCAGCTCCCGCCGGCCCTGCCGGACCTGCCGAGTTGCCCGCGGCTGGACAGGCAGCACCCGCCGCGCCTCTCGCCGCCGCGACGGCCGGGCCAGTCCAACCCCCCGCCGCCTCGGGACCGAGCGGACCAGCCGAGTCTGCTCCTGTCGGAGCGGCGGGCGCAAGGCCTCCGTCCGCAGTCTCGAGCCCCGTTCCAGACCAGCCGGCCAGTCCCGCTGGCGTGAGTGCGGCCGGTCCGTCCGCGGTGTTGCCGGAAACAGCAGCTCCGCCCGTCACACCGCCGGCAGAGGCGTTGCTATCCGCTGGCGGTTTGCCGCCGGTCGAGGAGTCCCACCCCGGAACATCAGCCGCGGAACCGCCTGCCGCGAAGCCGGCTGCGTCCGGGCCACAGCCACAGCCTACCGCCGCACCGCCGCCGGCCGGTGATCCGCTCCTGGGACCCAATCCCGACCTCATGCCGCCAGTCGACGGCCCACCGACCGCGGCCGGCGGATCGAAGAGCGGACAGATAGCGGCCGGCGGATCGAAGAGCGGACCGACTCCACCGGCAAATTCCGCTCCAGCCCCCGCTGCCACGCCGGCACCTGCCGGATCGCAAGCCGGCGCCAGCGCCCCGGCCCCCGCTGCCGCACCAGCACCTGCCGGATCGCAAGCCGGCGCCAGCGGTCCAGCCCCCGCTGCCGCACCAGCACCTGCCGGACCGCAAGCCGGCGCCAGCGCTCCAGCCCCCGCTGCCGCCCCGGCCCCCGCTACCCCATCGGCACCTGCCGGACCGCAAGCCGGCGCCAGCGGTCCAGCCCCCGCTGTGGCGCCGGCCCCCGCTACCCCATCGGCACCTGCCGGACCGCGAGCCGGCGTTGCAACGCCACCACCAGCCATCGAGCTTTCCCCGGCTGCCGCACCGGCCTCGGCGGTCTCGCCCGCTCCCAGTGCGCCTCCCGCGGCCGGGTTAATACCTTTGGAAGCGGCGCCGGAGCTTCCGCTTGATCCCCAGCCGGCGCAAGGCTCTCTCACCGCGCCCGCTCCGGCGGCCGCGCCTCCTGCCGCCCAAGACAAGTCGGCCGGCTCGCCCGCCGGCGCTTCGTCCCAGCTTGAGAGCAACCTGTCGGTTCAGACCGTGGCGCTGCAAAAAGCGCCACGGTCCGATCCCGCCGTCCGAACCGCGTCGTTCAAGCCGCCGCTGGCCAGCCTCAATGCCGCCGACACAGTCATCGACCGCGACTGGAAGCAGGCGGGACGAGCCGCGGCCCGCGTCGGCGACGAGGTCATCACGCTTCACGACCTGGTGCTCAACGTCAGGGAAGAGAAGAGGCGCTGGGCTCCTGGACGGTCACTCAGTCCTGACGAGACCAACATCCTGGCCAAGCATGTGCTGGCCGGCATGATCGAGCGCACCTTGATCTGCCAGGAAGCCAAGCGCGTGGTCAAGGACCCCAAGCAGCTCGATCACCTCTACAAGGCGGCCGACCAGGAATGGCGCGAGAATGAGCTGCCCCCGCTCATGCGCCGCTACTCCGTCGACAACCAGGTGCAACTTGCCCAGAAGATGCTCGAGTCCGGGCGCTCGCTGGAAGCCTTGCACCAGACCTACCGGCAGGAGTTCTTGGCTCAGGTGTTCATGTATCAAAAGCTGAAGGACGATCGGAATGTCGGCCTTCCCGAAATGCTCGAGTACTACAGCGAGCATTATCGCGATAAGGAGTTCCATCGTCCCGCCCAGATCACCTGGCGGGAGATCGTGATCGAGAAGAGTCATTATCCCAATCCGGCCGACGCCCGCCGCAAGGCGGAGGCCCTGCTCGCCCGCCTCAGGAACAACGAAGACATGGCCACGCTGGCCCGCGCGGAGAGTGAAGGCCCCAGCCGCGTGCGCGCCCAGGGAGGCCTGATGCAAACCTCGCCCGGCAGCTACGCCGTCGAGGCCGTCAACCAAGCACTGGCCGGCTTTCCCTTGAACCAGGTCAGCCCGATCCTCGAAGGCCCCACCAGCCTGCACATCCTCAAGGTTGAGAATCGTCGCCCCGCCGGACCGGCATCGTTCGAGGAGGTACAGGACGAGATCCGCAAGACGGTGATGGCTGCGAAGCTCCGCAAGGCCCAGTCCCAGTTTCTGACCAAGCTCAAGCAAAACACCCTCGTCACGACCATCTTCGACGGCACCAAGAGCGACCCCAATACCGCCGCGTCCGAATAATTCCCCCCCCACGCTCACTCCAAGAAGCACTCGCGCCGAACCCCCGATCTCTCCACACATTTGGTTCCCAATCGTCCATCCGGCATGGTTCAAAACTGGAAAGTCTCCAGTTACCGCGCGCTTCTCCAACCGTTCTCCCGGCGATGCACCGTGGGTCGACAGACGGACGCAAACCTGCCGCGCCAACGGCGTCTTCAGCAGACCGGCCAGGACTGCCAGGGCTGGCGGAACACATCCCTGGCGATGCGGTTGTTCCTCTCTCGATGCGCTCGTCGTCAGCTTGAGAGAGTGTACAATCAGCGATCGTTGATATGGCACTTTTGGCCCATCTCATGCCACATTGAGTTCTCGATTCCAGGGAGGATGCACAGGCACGCCAAGTGATGATCCTCAAACGACTTCTGGCTCGTAACCAGCAGGCTGAAGGTTGATTTCGACCTCCTCGAAAGTGGCACGGCATGGCACTTTTCTTGTGTAATTCCAGCGTTTGTACACAACTGTACGCTGGGGTCGTTTTGAGCAGGTGGAGAAAGAACGTGGAGTGGAGGGATGCTTCATGCAGGCATGAATGATTGTGAGCCAATCGTGAGGCGCAATACCTTCTCTTTCACTGTCCTGCCTATATTTTATGGCACGTTTCGGGCCGCGGACACCCGATGACATACGTCATAGACTGATCTCTTAGTATACCAACGGTTTACGGCGCTGGAGAATTTTGCAGCTCGCACAAAAAATGCTTGTGGAGGCTAGCGTGGCGGCTCACGCGGCGGCAAGGGGTTGCCACCTGGTGGCAAAGCCAAAGGTGCTAGCCCGAAGGTGCCAGTCAGTTCTCACACGCCAGCTCCTTGCACACGACATCGAGACATGGGGGTGATCGGAATCGCTCGGGAATGTCCGCTTCACCGCTTGCGAGGCGCGGTTCCTTTGCGATAAGTTTGACCTTGAAACTCGACGTTCGGGGCGGAGATGGTGCCGAGGCCGCGAAGGCCCCGGTTTCGCGGCGAGGGGCGTGCCGCGCCGGCCAGCCTCGAATCACCGGTTCGCACCGGGGTGGTCGGGGGATTCCGTCCATGGAAGACGCGCAGGTCGATACGCTCGAGGAGCTCGAGGCCGTCCGAGCGGGAGAGCCGCGCGCCGTCGATCGGCTCTCGGCCCGGTGCTCCAAGCGGATGGCCGCGCTGGCCCGGCCTTTGATCCGCCGCCTCGGCCTGAGGGCGGAAATCGGTTCCGACGACGTGGCCAATCGCGCCCTCCTTTCGGTCTACGAGGGCGCTCGATCCGGAAAGTTGCCGAGGTTCGAGAGCAAGGAGGACTTCTGGAGGTTCGTCGGCTGCCTGATGGCCCGGCTTTGCCTGAAAACGCGTGACGCGTGCCGCGCACGGAAACGCGGAGGGCCGGGAAGGAACGCGAGCGGCGATTCGGCTCGCTCCGGTGGCGGCTTCCGCCGGGTCGAGTTCGATTCCGCCGGCATCCCCTGCCTTCGGCCCAGCGCCGAGGAGACCGTGCTCGGGTCGGCGGAAGTGGAGGCGTACTTGGAGAGCCTGGATCGTGAAGGGCTGAGGGAGATCGTCCGAATGCTGGAGGAGGGCTACACGCTCCAGGAAATCGCCGACGCCCACGGCTGGAGTGTCTGGACCGTGAAACGAAGGATTCACCGCGCCCGGGAATTGTGGAACGAGTGGGAACGTCGACGTTGATTCCCGGCAACACGCCAGTGGCTTGCGTACATTAATTGTTGAATAATGCGCGGATCGCGCCTCGTTTGGCTCGGATTTGTGGATATACCTGTAGAGGGGCCGAGCAAGACCGCTCGAACCAGCCCCTGGGGCGAACCGCCGGTGACCGCGACAGTCACGCATAGTCAGCGTGCCAGGTGGACGCCCCACGAAGCAACTCCCACAAAGATCGTGACCCTGTGGCGTCGCGAGATACGCTGAGCTACCAGAATGACGATTCATCGCCTCGTCATCCACCACGGTCCGTTGTGGTCCGCGCCGGCGTCGCCAACCGTCGCCTTGGTCTGTTTCACTGATCCAGGCGAGACTACAGAAACACCAATCGGTTATAAAGGGAAGCCCGACGACGGTAGTCGGGCCATGCGCAGCGGAGGCGCTGGAGAGGAGTAGAACCGTGAGACGACTCGCTCGACCCGTTTTGGAGCGATTGGAATCGCGCATCGCGCTGTCCCACCTTGCTCCTGCCCCGATACACCACCCGCTTCACCAACCTCAACAGCTTCCGGGACCGGCTCTCGTGTCTGCTCCCAGGGCTGGCGTCGCTCACCACGTGGCACACCGGCCAATCGACCGCCAGGAACCGGTCCACGTGTCTGCCCCCAGGGCCGGCGCCACTCACCACGTGGCACGCCCG
>JBMFUH010000211.1:2250-8973 GCA_049966735.1 Isosphaeraceae bacterium | reverse complement strand
CTCAACTCCGCCTTCCTCGTAGGCGCGGCGAACGTCATTCTCGATCATCATGCTCATGCGCCAGAACGGATCGTTCTCGCGCGGGCCGTGTCGCTCCAGCGCCTTGAAAATGCCGAAGTTGGCCAGTAGCGACAGGCCAAACGTCACCAGCGACCAGAGCAGGATCTTGGCGAGAATCGACCGCATCTCATGGCTCCTCGCCGGGCTCGACACCGGCGCCGAAGAGGTAGCCCACTCCGCGGACCGTGCGGATCAAGCGGCCGTGCGGGCCCAGCTTCTTTCGAAGGTTGCTGACGTGCATGTCGAGCACGCGATCGAACCGGGACACCCGGCGATGATAGAGCACCGAGGTCAGCTCCGCGCGCGAGACGATCCGCCCCGCGGCGCGGGCGAGGTATTCCAGAAGATCGTACTCGACGGTGGTGATCGCGAGGGGTGCGCCGTCGCAGAGAACCTCCCGTGCTCCGGGAAGGAGCTTGACCGCCCCCACTTCGACGATCTCGGAACTCCGCGCCTCGCGGCCGGATCGGCGGAGTACCGCGCGGATGCGCGCCAGCAGCTCGTCGGGCCCGAAGGGCTTGGGCAGGTAATCGTCGGCGCCGGCGTCGAGCCCGGTGATCCGGTCGCTCTCCGCGGTTCGCGCGGTGAGCATGATGACAGGAATCTGGCTCTGCCGCCGAACCTGGCGCAGCACCTCGAAGCCGTCCAGACCCGGCATCATCACGTCGAGCAAGAGCAAATCGTGGCCGCCGGCGAGGGCGCGCGCCAGGCCGCGCCGGCCGTCATGGGCAACTTCCAGGTCGAAGTCACGGCGAGCGAAGTACTTCCGCATCAGCTCGCAAAGCTCCATGTCGTCGTCGATGAGCAGGATCGTGACCCTGGCTTTGGTCTGTGGGTCGGCATCAGGGGCGATGGCCATGGTCACGATCCGCGAACACAGTTCGGCGATGAGTCTTGGGCGCGGGCCACACGGTTTTCCTTCTCCCACGGGGAGAAGATGTCCCGATTCATCGGGACGGATGAGGGTCGTTTGAACAGGCCGGGGATGACCCTCACCCGGCCCGCGGCCACCCTCTCCCGCTGAGAGAGGGTCGGAATTCAACGAGCCCGGGCTTACCGCGGCTGATCGTCGCCCGAACCCTGATCTAGATTCCTCCGGGTTCGCTGCCTGGTCGGCCGCGAGCGGGTTCGCGTGCTTTGCTTGGTCGTCGCGCGGTTCTGTCCGTTCGGGCCGGGGCCGAAAGCGGGACGGAGCGATGACAGATCAAAGGGGTTGCCCTGCATCTCCTGGAACGCGGCTTTCTGCTCGGAGGTCAGGGCCCCGTTGATCTTCTCGGTCGCGGTCGTCCTGATCTGCTGCTGCTCCTTCATCATCTTCTCCATCCGGGCGCGGAACTCCTCCATGTTGAAGCCAGGAGGCCCGAAACCCGGAGGGCCGCCCTGGAAGTTCCCCTGACCCGGGGCCACGCCACCCGGAGGGCCGCCCTGGAAGTTCCCTTGACCCGGAGGGCCACCACCCGGAGGGCCGCCCTGGAAGTTCCCTTGACCCGGAGGGCCACCGCCGGGAGGGCCGCCCTGGAAACCACCGGCTGCTCGTCCGCCTCCCGGGTCCTGGAATCCTTGAGGAGGCCGAGGCATGGCGGCAAACTGGGCCTGGCGCATCTCGTCGACGATCGTCTTGACCTTCGTCGACTGATCAGAGGTCAGCTTGAGTTTCTTGGCGATGGGCGCCCGCGCGACCGCGAAGATTCCCTCGCGCTGAAGCTCGATCTCGCTGAGCCGCTTCGCCTGGTTCTCTTTGAGGATCTTGGCGATGCCTTTCTCCTGCTCCTTGTTGATCGCTTCCATCTGGGTCCGCATCTTCTCGGGATCGAACCTTCCCTGACGGGGCCTCGAGAATGCAGACTGCATCTTCTTGCCGATCGTGGTCTGAAGCTTCTGGTACTGGCTCTTCTGCGATGCCGTCAGTTTGAGCTCCTTCTGGACGGCGGGGAACATGAGCAGCGGTGGGCCCATTGGACCGCCCGTGCCGCCGAATCCTTCGGGACCGCCCGGGCCGCCAGGCCCGCGCATGCCGCCGGGAGGGCCCTGCGCCATCGCGAGGGGCGACACCACCAGCGCCAGGCCGGCGGCGAACGACAAGAGAATTGTTCGAGACATACGAGGTCTCCTGGTTCAGGCTGTCCGCGCGGACCCATCAACCGGACGAGTCTCGGGCAGCTCTCCTCTGATCGTACCATTTCGACACCGGCAATACCGTAAAGGTTTGTAAACCGGACTTGCGTGAAGCCAGCAGATGCCCCACTACCTGGAGGACATTTCTTCCTCTAAAGTGAGTTGAGTGGCCTGTTGGACAGGGTCCAAGTGCTCGAACACGCCGTGAAAGGAAGAAGACTTCCTGAGCGTAATCGGCGGAGTCCAAATCGTGCTTCCCACGAGAACCAATCTCCCTGATCATACCGTGGGAGGGTTAACATGGTGGAGACGGTCAACTATTCGCACCTGGCACAGCGCGAGGGGTCGCGCTATCAGCAATATTTCGTCAAAGGCAAGAACCTCCGTGCCGAAACACTCTTTCGTGCCACCCTGGGATCAGAGCCCATGACTCCCGAGGAGGTCGCTCTCGATTACGATCTGCCCATTGAAGCCGTCCAGGAGGCAATCGACTACTGCGTCCGCAACACGGCGCTTCTTCAAAGGGAACGCGAGGAGGACCGGGCCGATAGTCGTTCCCGCGGGTTGGTCGCCTCTCGGCCTCGGCCATCGAAGGCTCGAGCGGAGCCATGACGATTTACCTGGATGACGATTCCGCTTCGCGATAACTCGTCCTGTTGCTCCGCAACGCCGGCCACGATGTCGCGATTCCATCCGATCTGGGGACTTCCGGCGCTCCTGACCTTATCCACCTGACACGGGCGATCCGTGATGCCCGAGTCTTCCTCACTCGCAACGCCCGGGATTTCACCTTGCTTCACGACTTGATTCAGGCGTCCGGAGGAGGTCATCCTGGAATCCTGCTTCTTCACCTCGATAACGATCCAACGCGCGATCTGACCCCGAGGGGTATCGTGACAGCGATCTCCAAGCTCGAAGCCTCCGGTGTACCGATCCCGAATGAGCTTCATGTATTGAATCATTGGCGTTGATCGCGTCGGGCGTGATCCATGCTGAACAAGATCCGAATCCCGTCCCACGGCTGGGGGCTTTGCGCCGGTCGGCTGGGTGAGTAAGGTACGTTTTTCCCGCTCTCTCCCGACCACCGGCGGGAGAACCGTACCAGCTCCAACACTCGACGGAGAGCCCCAGGAAATGGCATCCGCTCCCCCCGCAGCCAGCCCGTCCGGCGAATCGCCAGCCCCGATCTTCAAGCCCTACATCTCGGCCGAGCAGGAACCGATGGAGCTGTCGATCTCCGCGGTCGTGCTGGGATCGATCTTGGGAATCATCTTCGGCGCATCGTCGCTTTACCTGTTTCTCAAGGTGGGCATGACCGTCTCGGCGTCCATTCCCGTGGCCGTGCTGGCGATCACGATTTTCCGGGGACTGTCCCGCGCGTTTGGCTTCCGCTCGGCCACCATCCTCGAGAACAACATCGTTCAGACGGCCGGCTCGGCAGGTGAATCGATCGCCTTCGGCGTCGGAGCGGCCATGCCCGCGCTCATGCTGCTGGGCTACGAACTCGAGCTGACGCGGGTCATGCTGGTGGCCGTGCTGGGGGGACTGCTGGGCATCCTGATGATGATTCCCCTGCGCAAGGCGTTCATCGTCAAGCAGCACGGCACGCTGCCGTATCCCGAGGGAACCGCCTGCGCCAAAGTCTTGATCGTCGGCGAGCACGGCGGGTCGAATGCCAAGACCGTGTTTCTTGGCTTCGGCATCGGGTTCCTGTACCAGATTCTCATGCAGGGGCTGAAGCTCTGGTCCAGCGAGTGGGACAAGGTCATCACGGGCATCAAGGGATACACCAAGGCGGTCGTGTCGCTGGAGCCATCGCCGGCCCTCCTGGGAGTGGGCTACATCATCGGCCCGCGGATCGCGGCGGTGATGGTCGGCGGCGGCATGCTCACGGCGCTCATGCTCACTCCGATGATCGCCTATTTCGGCGATGGCCTGCCCAACGTTCTCCCACCTGGCCAGCAGAGAATCCACGATCTGAGCCCGGGGCAGATCTCCACCCAGTATGTCCGGTACATCGGCGCGGGGGCCGTGGCCATGGGGGGCATCCTCAGCATGCTCAACGCTTTGCCGCTGATCGTCGCCTCCGTTCGCGGCAGCCTGGGAGCCATCGGTACAGGGAAGAACAAGGACCGGACGGCGTCCAACGGCGAGGAAGGCAGCACGGTTCCCCGGACCGATCGCGACATCCCGATGACGTTCGTCTTGCTGGGCTGCGTGGGACTGGTGGGCGCCATTGCCGCGTCGGACCTGATCCCGACCGACACGATCGGCCGGATCATCGGCGGGGTGATGGTGCTTCTCTTCGGCTTCCTGTTCGTCACGGTCAGTTCCCGGATCACCGGCGTGATCGGCTCGTCGTCCAACCCGATCTCGGGCATGACCATCGCCACGTTGCTTCTGACCTGCCTGATCTTCGTCATGCTGGGCTGGGTCGGCTTGCAGTACCGCCTGGTCGCGCTGTCGATCGCCGGCGTTGTCTGCATCGCCTCGTCCAACGGCGGCACGACCTCGCAAGACCTGAAAACTGGCTACCTCGTCGGCGCGACGCCTTGGAAACAGCAGGTCGCCATCTTGGTAGGAGCGCTTGTCTCGGCCGTGGTGATGGGTCTCACCCTCCAGGGACTGAACGCCGCCTATACAACCGTGACGGATCGGGCGGTGGATTTGCCTTCCAGGAAGGCTAAGGCCTCAGAGCTAGGAGGAAGTGAAGTCGGCCCGGACGGAAAGAACTACAAGGTCTGGTGGGTGGTCAATCCCCAGCCGGGCGTCCTGCCGGGAAAATACCTGGTGGATGAAACTGGCCAGGCGCAACGGTTGATCGACCCGGGCATCGGCGGCCGGCTGAATTACTCCACGTCCGGCGCACCGATGAAGAAGTTCAATCCGCCCCAGCCGCGGCTCTTCGCCACCATCATCGACGGCATCATGAAGGGAGACCTCCCCTGGGGACTGGTCATTCTGGGCGCGGTGCTGGCCATCGTGGTGCAGCTTGCAGGCGTCTCGGCGCTCGCCTTCGCCGTCGGCGTTTACCTGCCCCTGTCCACGACCATGCCCATCTTCGTGGGCGGCCTGATCCGCGCGCTCGTGGATCGCGTCCGCGGGTTCTCGGCCGAGGAATCGGACATGAGCTCCGGCACCATGATGTCGACCGGGCTCATCGCCGGCGGGTCGCTGGCCGGCATCATCATCGCGCTCCTGGTCGTCTTCGAGAAGGTGGGCCAGTACGTTGATTTCTCGATCCCGGTTGCAGGCGGCGAACCTCAGTACCACGTCCCCGCCATCTGGGCCTTTGGGGTGCTCGCCGCCGCACTTTTGATTGTTTCCCTGACGGGCAAGCGACCGGTGGCCGAAACAGCCAAAGACGAGGGCTTCGCGGCGGAGTTGTGATCGGGATAGCGCTCGCTTTGTGTGGCGGAAAGGGATTCTCGAGCCTGGAATCAAGGATGGGATGGCGATGTCCAAGCCTTTCGACGCGACGACCAAGGAACTGCTGGCAAGCGATCCTCGAGGTTTGCTTCAGCTTCTTTTGCGTCGGCCTCTGGAGAGTGTTCGCGTCCTGAATGTCGATCTCTCGACGATCATCACCGAGGCAGACTCGGTGCTCGCGGTCGAGGACGCCGCCCCCTGGCTCGTCCACATCGAGTTTCAATCGAGCTATGACAGCGATCTGCCGGTGCGTCTCCTACGCTACAATGTGCTGATCCATCACCTCCATCACTTGCCCGTGCGGAGTGTGGCCTTGCTCCTCCGCCGGGACGCGGATGGGCCGGCACTCACGGGGTTACTCCAACAGCGTCTCCCCGATGGTCCCCTTTACCAGGAGTTCCGCTACAATGTGGTGAGGCTCTGGGAGTTTCCCCATGATGAGATCCTCAAGGGCGGCCTGACAACTCTTCCGCTGGCGCCGCTGGCGAATCTCGGAAGTGAAGAGTTGTCCGGAGTCATCCGAACAATCCAGCGGAGGGTCGATCGCGAAGCAACCGAGAGTCAGTCGCGGATGATCTGGACGGCGACCTATTTACTCATGGGCCTCACCTATCCGGAGGAACTCATCGATGACCTGCTTCAAGGAGTGCGGAACATGAGAGAGTCTGTCACATACCAGAAAATCCTCAGAGAAGGCCGCGCCGAAGGCCGTGCCGAAGGCCGCGCCGAAGGACAGGCCATTGGGGAAGTCAAAGAAGTGAGAAAGTTGTTGAAGCGCCTGGGAAAAAGGCGCTTCGGAACCCCCGATCCCGCGACTGAGGCAATCATCGACAGCATCACGGACGTCGAGCGATTGGAGCAATTGACCGACCGGATTCTCGACATTCAAGGCTGGGACGAGCTGCTCGCTGAAAAGCGGAACGGGACCGCTTGATTTCCGTGGGATCGACGTACCCGGTCCAGCCTGTGCAGAGAGCCCTCTTCGAGTCGCCTCATCGTCTCGTGAAAGTGACTGCCATGAGATCCCCCAGCCAGGCCTGGCACCACGGCCTCTGGGCCCTCCTGCTGGCCGTCTCGGGCCTGATGATCGTTTTCGATCCCGTCCATGCTCCTCTCTGG
>JBMFUH010000211.1:0-2240 GCA_049966735.1 Isosphaeraceae bacterium | reverse complement strand
GGGTGGCGCTGGCGCTCGCGGGGTCCGTTCGCCCCTGGCTCTCGGCGTGGAAGGCCGCGGAGGAAACGGCCCTGCGCGGAGCGCTCATCTGGGCGGCTCTGGCCATCGTTCTCGGCTTGCTGGCGCAGGCGGAGGCGTGGAGGGAAAGCCTTGAGTCCGGACGGCCGGGGACAGGCCGGCTCACTTACTTGACGGTGCTGCTCGTCCTGGCCGGTCTGGTGTCGGTCCTGGGGGCAAGAAACCCGGGAGGAGGGGCGTGGGCGATCCTGATGGCCCTGCTGGTCGTGGTTTTCCTGATCCCCTGGCTGGAAACGGCAGGCCGGCTCCGCCACGGGCCGGGGGTGGCCGATGTTCAGCTTCACTCGCCCTGGACCTTGTTTTACGGGCTGCTGGTCCTGGCGGGCGTGACCAACTACCTGCCAACGCGTTACAGCCCGGCGGCAACCGCCGTGGGTGCGGGGCTTCTCCTGGAGTATCTCGGGCTCACCCGATCCGATTGGAGCAACCTGACCCGAACCCAGACCTGGCTGACTGTCGCCTGGACGCTGGCGGCGGGGGCTAGATTCGCGGCCTTCCGCGCCGAAAGGCCAAACGCGGGTAGAAACAATCTGGAGCGGCTCTGGCTCTGGTTTCGCGATCACTGGGGAGTCGTCTGGGCGCTCCGAGTTCAGGAACGGTTCAACCGCTCGGCCGAGCTGGCCCGATGGCCGTCGAGGTTAACCTGGTTTGGCCTGAGCCCGATCTCGGAGTCTGAAGAGGATCGATCGACCGAGTTGCCCTCGGCCGCCGAAGCGACCCTGCGCGGCCTGTTGCGGAGATTCGTGACTCCCGAGCGAGTGGAGGCGCTGCTCGTTCGGAAGGAAGCGGAGTCTTGCCAACCGCAAGAGCCGGCGGGATGATAAAGCATGACTTCACTTCCCAGCCGCGGAGACGACCGCATCCAGTTCGCCGGGAGGATCGACTTGGAGCGACAGGGCACGTACGCAGCTTCTTCACAGGTGATCCTGGCGGTTCTGGCGGTGATCGCGGCTCTCTACCTGCTGAAGGTCATCCTCATCCCGATCGCGGTCGCCCTGGTACTTGCGTGCATGTTTTCCCCCCTGGCGACTCTCTTTCGCCGCGTGTTTCCGTTCGGGCCGGTTGGGGCTCTTGCCCTCTTCATGCTCCTGGTCATGGGAGGGCTTTACGTCGCCAGTCTGACGGCCGAGAGCCTCTTCCGTGCGGCGTACACCTTGCCCGGCGAAATCGAGCGGCTGGCGGGACTGTTGAGCACGCGGTTGGGCGATCTGATCCGTGCCCAGCCGGCGCTCCAGGGAGTCCTGCCGGAGCCGGGGACGATCGATCGACTGGGCGACACCAACAGCGCTCTCTTGATCGAGAAGCTCAGCTATGGTCTGTCTGATTTCACGTTCTGGGTCGTCCAGGGATTCATTGTCCTGGTCCTGGTGATCTTTCTGCTCGTCGAAAGCCCGATGCTCACGCAGAAGGTGGTCCGCTTCTTCGCCAAGACCACCGGCGAGGCCGAGAAAGCAAGCGAGATGCTGACCCTGGTCACCCGGAAGATCCGTGCTTACCTGGTGGCTCGAACCCTGATCAACCTGGGCCTGGGAATGGTGATCGCGCTGGGGCTCTGGTTGCTCAAGGTCCAGTTTGCCCTGGCTCTGGGCCTGTTTGCCGCGCTCACGAACTTCATACCCTACATCGGCCAGTTGATCGGTGGCGCGCTGCCGACCGTGCTCACCCTTGGTCAAACGCGATCCATCGGCGATGCTCTGATCGTGGCCGCCATGTACCTGGCGGTGGTGGGAATCGAGGGATACGTCGTCACTCCACTCGTGATGGGGCGATCGCTCGACCTCAACGGCACAACCGTACTGATCGCCTGCCTGTTCTGGGGGTATCTGTGGGGCCTGATCGGTTTGATTCTGGCAATGCCGATCACCGTGAGCGTGAAGCTGGTCTTCCAGACGGTTCCCGAGCTGAACAAGTGGGCCGAGCTGATGAGCGTCGACTGGCAGTCGCCTCACCCCGCCGCGATGAATTCCCAGACGGCGCGAGAGCACAACTCTGCCAGGGAAGAGCGCCAGGCGTTTCCTGACGGCAACACGCGGGAGGGCTGCTCAGGCCATCTCCCGGCGCCGGAAACCACGGCGGCGAGATCCCTCAAGCCTCCCACTTGACAGTCCGATTACGATAGGATGAGTGGGTCGGTAAGAAGCTGATCGAATAAAAAAGAATCG
>JBMFUH010000210.1:7001-9002 GCA_049966735.1 Isosphaeraceae bacterium | reverse complement strand
CGCCACGCCCCTTGATGAATCTGCTGGGCATGCCGGATGTACCGCAGGCCGTCGGCGAAGCTGGCCTCCGAGTGCCGCAGTCCCCAGATCAGGAGGATCGCCGTCGCCGCCATGAGCAGGCTGATCCGCACCCCATGTTCAAACGCGGAATTCTTCAAGTGCGGAATGCGGAATTCGGAGTTCGGAATTGACTTCTGCCATTCCGCATTCCAAGAACTCCGAATTCCGCATTCAGAGGGCTCCGATCGCGTCATTTCAACCTCACCGATTCCGTCCCGGCGCGCCGGGATTGATGTCAGCGATGCGGGATCGATGCCAGGCCTCTCCGCCTCACGTAGCACGTAAGCGGTGGCAGGCCACACCGTAACGAGGATAGGTCTTGCACACGCGTCAGTTCACCATCGGCCTCGATCGCCTGGTCGATTGCCGAGTACCCCCGGTTGAGCGCGGGGAGTGCATCCTTGAAGCCTGCTGGAAATGCCGAGGGCGCCAGCACCACCACCGCATCAAACCGGCGCAGCCGGCCGCGCAGGGCCTCGCCGGTTTCCGCCGAAAGATCGTGGAGCACGAAGCAATCGTTGGGGTTCTGCCGCAACTCGTTGACCAGCCCAGTTTTGCAGACGTTCCACCCCTCGGTGTTGCCCACGTTTGCCAGGGACGAGACGCCGTGGCGCGAGACGAGTTCATCAATCAAGCCGCGAGCATTCCAGCACGTCGATGAGACCGGCTCGCGTACCAGTCCTACACCCGCGCAGAATAGGCCCGCCGCCAGGGCTGCTCCCACAACCAGACGCTGGCTCGCGGCCAGATCGCCGAAGATCCTCGCCAGGCTTCCGCCCAGGGCGACAGCCAGCGAGGGCCACAGGGGCAAGAGGAAACGGCTGTCGAAGTGATGGGGAAACAAGAGCGCGGCGGTCGCGACGATCACGCAGGCGACGGTTAGCACGCCGAAGCAACGGGCAAGCGCCCGCCGCGCCGGTATTCGATCGTAGGACGGACATTCCTGTCCGTCCCGGTCGGACAGGA
Organism: Isosphaeraceae bacterium; assembly: GCA_049966735.1. GTDB lineage: Bacteria > Planctomycetota > Planctomycetia > Isosphaerales > Isosphaeraceae > Aquisphaera. Next base: position 7,976 of record JBMFUH010000210.1, on the reverse strand, counting down.
ATGTCCGACCTACTCCAAACGCTCCCGCGCGCCGAACTTCGCGAGCCAGGAACAGCATCCCACCTGCACCCAGGAGTGCCGCCAGGGGCCAGCCGGGCAGATCCGCCACCAGGATGAGCAGTCGTTGCAGGGGGGCGATTGCCCGCGACCTTCCCTCCACATCAAGGTTGAACCGCGTCGAGAAGATGCCGAACCGGACTGCGGCGGGCAAGTTGCGGGCGTACCAGGGGCCGGCGATGACCAGGCACGCGACCAGCGCCCATCCAAGCGCTCGAAGCCGGGCCAGGCGATCCGGGCTCGATCGCGTGAGCCAAAATGCCAGCACCGCCGCGGCTCCTGCCAGAAGGAGCACCGCCGTCAATTTCGTCAAGAGCGCCAGACCGGTTGCCAGCCCGAGGAGAGCCCCGATTCTCCGGCTGGGCCGCACGGCCAAGAGAGCGAGCAAGGCAAGAGCGAGCAGGACCCAGAGACCGAGAAACGTCTCGACCATCACCTTGCCGCCAAACGACAAGGCACTGGGCGAGGAAACCAAGAGGACAAGGGCCAGCAGGCCCGCCCGGTCGCCCTGCAAGCGACGGGCGACGCCCACGGTTGCCCAGAGGAGCAAGGCAAAGGGCAACACGCTGCCCAGAACGATCAGGGCGTCGAGATTGTCCCGGCCAAGGAGCGGAACACCCAAGATCAGCCAGGCGACGAGCAAGGGAGGCTTGGGCTGTTCCTGGAGCAGCACGTCCGCGATCCGACAGATTGGTGATCGCGAGGAGGACGCCGCCACAAGCCGGGCGTCCGCCAGTCCCCGGCGCAGATAGTCCGCATCGTCCCAGGCAAGATTGCCATGCCGGGCGAGCACCAGAGACGTGAGCAAGAGCAGACATGCCGCCGCCAGGGCCCATGTCACTCTCAATGCTCGGCCGCGCCTCGCTGTCATTCGTCCCGCCGCTCGCTTCGCTCGCTGTACCGTGTCCTTGGGCATGC
>JBMFUH010000210.1:0-6991 GCA_049966735.1 Isosphaeraceae bacterium | reverse complement strand
GCCGGAACCAAGGACCAATGACCAAGAACTAAGGACCAACGCCCCGGTTTCCTGCCCGTCCGTTGGCGGGGTGGGATTATAGCGGATTGCCCGATGGCGACAACCTGGGAATTCTCTCAATGCATCCAAAAGTTTGTGCCAAAACCCCAGAACGCGCGGGGTTTTGGCATTCTGGGCCATATCGAGGCGGCTGGGGAGCGGTCCGCGCAGCGGACCCCACAAGTAACTGCCCACCGCTTACTGCCCACTGCCCGCTGCCCACTCTCCACTGCCCACCTCCGCCAGCTTACGAACTTCCGCTCCCTTGACGTCGACCCCGGCGCGCATCGTCCGGGCGACCTTGCCGATGGTCTTCCAGGCCTGTCGGTCTGGCTCGCGGCCCAGGATGCGCGCACCCAGTCCCTTCACGAGCGCTTCGGCGGAGACGATCCAGCAGAGCGCCCGAAACTGCCAAGCTGGCAAGTGCTTGCGGAAGTAGAGCAGCTTGCTGTGCCGGGTGATCACCCGCATTCTGGACGAGAGCCGTCGGTTCTGGAGGGGATGGCGGTGGATCAGGCTGAGGCTCGGGTCATACTCGACCCTCCAGAGGAGGTCTTGAGCCCGGCGGCTGAACGCGACTTCTTCGTAATAGAGGAAGAAATCCTCGTCCATCCCTCCCAGTTCGGCGATCATGCGCGAGTTCACGAGCATGCACGCGCCGGTCACCCAGTCGACCGGCCCTGGCCGAATTCGCCAGTCGGCCTGGTACTTTCTCCGCGAGCGCGGTATGAACTGTTCGCGAATGGTCCGGAAGAGGCTGGGAAAGACGCCCACCGACCCTTGTGGCGTGCCATCAGGGTTGCGGAGGCCGAAACCGACGATTCCCGGCGGTCCGGACGGCAGCCGGTCGAGTTGCTCGACTCGTTCGATCACCTGATCAATCCAGCCCACCTCGACTTCCACATCCGGGTTCAGGACGAGTAGCCAGGGGCTCTGGGCGAGCCGCCAGCCGGCGTTGACGCCGACGGCGAAACCGCCATTATCGGGCCGCAAGAGCAGTCGCAAGCCGCCCGGAGGAGGAGACAAGAGTTGTTCGGGGATCGGACCTTCCGAGGCGTTGTCCACGACCACGACCGCCAACCGCCCCGAACGGAACGCGGGTTCGTTCAGGAGGGTGCCCAAGAGCCGGGTGATGTCGGGCCAGCCGTTGTAGTTGACGAGGATGACCGTCAAGATCGGCGCGTTGTCATTAGTCATTGGTCATGAGTCATTCGTCATTGGGTCCGACTGAGAGCCCAGGGACCAAGGACAGCGAGTGAAGCGAGTCCCGGCGCGCCGGGAGACCAAGGACGGCACACGCATCCTCTTTTCGCCGATTGGGAAACATGGTCGGATCGAGTCCATTTAATGGATTTTCTGGATCACTCCGTCGGGTGAGGCCGATGGAAAGCTTGATCGGAATTCTCTCAATGGGGAATCGGGAATTGGGAATCGGGACCGCGGAGTGAATTCAATTCCAAATTCCCCACTCCCGATTCCCCATTCCCCACGGACCGGTGGCTTTTCATGAAAGATTCCCAGGATGTCACGGAGCGGGACATGCCGAATCGGGCGCGAGCCAGGGCGCGAAATCGGATCATCCTGGTGGGCGCCCGACGCGATGCCCGGAAGTTGCTGGATCGTCTGGAGACTGCCACCACGCGGGGGTTGACGATTGTCGGCTTTGTGGACGCCGGCCATCACCCGCTTTCCAAGCCGCGGTTGCGGGGCCGCCAGCTTGCGGTTCACCCTGGAACCCAGCCCGTTCCTGTTCTGGGAGGGCTTGACCGCCTCGACGAGGCCGTCAATCGGACGCGAGCCACCGACGTGGTCGTGGCCGTCCCGCGGCGGCCAAGACGTCACCTCCTTCCTGGCCTGGCCAAGTTTACCAGGTCTCACGTCAAGGTGCATTGGGTTCCGGTGGACGGCGACCGGCTCGAGTCGGTCCCGCTCTCGGTTCGCGAGGCACCCGGCGAGGAGTGTCGAACGGCATTCATTCCGTTCCACGCCCGCCTCTTGCCTGGGCGACCGACCGGTCTGGGCCGACTGGCCAAGCGGGCGGCCGACATCCTGGTCTCCGCCAGCCTCTTGATCTTGCTCTCACCGCTCTTTGCCCTGGTCGCGTTGGCGATTCTCCTGACCACGGGTCGGCCTCTTTTCTACAGCCAGGAACGCGTGGGGCAGGGGGGCCGGCGCTTCCGGATCATCAAGTTCCGAAGCATGCGAACCGACGCCGAACGCGACATCGGCCCGATCTGGGCCTCGGATCACGACACCCGCTGTACGAGGATCGGCGACTGGTTGCGGCACACCAACATCGACGAATTGCCCCAGCTCTGGAACGTCCTCAAAGGGGACATGAGCCTGGTCGGCCCGCGCCCCGAACGCCCGTTCTTCGTCGATCAGTTCCGCGTCGAGATCCCCGAGTACGACCTCCGGCTCGCTGTTCCCGCCGGCATGACCGGCTGGGCCCAGGTACACGGCTGGCGCGGGCGCACGTCGCTCCGCAAGCGCTTGCAGTACGATCTCGACTACATCCAGCGCTGGACGTTCTGGATCGATTTCCTGATCATGTTCATGACCATCCAGCATGTCGTCTGGGGGAAGACCTCGTGGAACCTGTCTCGACCTCGCAAGCAGATCGAAGTGTGAGCAGCCCAGATGGAGCCCTTTTCCACCCTGCCGACAGCGGCGAAATGAATCCTTCTCCCTCGGTGAGAAGGTGCCGCGCAGCGGCGGATGAGAGACTGGGGGCAGGGACGGAGCCGCCCCTCACCGGGCCTTGGGCCATCCTCTCCCTGGGGGAGAGGGTTCGATCGGGTGGGCCTTGCGAGCTCGAGGTCACTCGCGACCCAGCCGCCGGCGCGGCGGACGTTCCTCTCTGCTCGATCGTGATCCCGACCTACAACGGTCGGCCGCTTCTCGCCAGGTGCCTGGCCAGTATTAGCCAGCACTTGCCTCGGGAACGCTCCTGGACCACGGAGATCGTCGTCGTTGACGACGCCTCCACCGACGACACCGCGGACTGGCTCGCGTCTCACTTTCCCTCGGTACGGCTTGTGAGGCTCGAACGCAACGGCGGCTTCTGCGCCGCGGCCAATGCGGGCATCGCCGCCGCGCGCGGCCACTTCATCCAGTTACTCAACAACGACACCGAGGTGACGCCGGGCTGGCTTGAGGCCGGACTCGCCCCGTTCTCCGACCCCAACGTCGGCTCGGTCGCGCCCTTGGTTCTGGTCCGGTCTGATCCCAGGCGGGTCGACTCGGCCGGCGACTCGTACAACCTGGCCGGCTGGCCCACCAAGCGCGGACATGGCCAGCCCGTGGAGCGTTGGATCAACCGGCCGCTGGAGGACGTGTTCACCGCCAGCGGGTCCAGCGCCTTCTACAGGGCCGAGGCCATCCGGCAAGTCGGTGGCTTTGATCCTCTCCTGGGCTCCTATTATGAGGACGTGGATCTGGGATTCCGGCTCCGCTGGGCAGGCTATCGCTGCGTCTACAATGCCCATAGCCGCGTGCTGCACGAGATCTCGGCGACGTACAACCACGCCCGGCCCACGCTCCAGCGGCGGATGGCGCGAAACGCGGAGCTGGTTTTCTGGTCGAACATGCCCGCCGGGCGGCTCGTCGCCGCGCTAGTGCCTCATGTCCTTTTCATCCTGGCTCAATCGTCCTGGCGGCTGGCGCGGCTGCGGTTCATTCCGTTCTTCCTGGGCAAGGTGGACGCCGCCCGGAGCGCACGGGCGATCCGCCAGCGGCGGCAACTCCGCGCCGACCTCGCCAGGAAGTCGATCGCCCGCGCTCATTTCCCGATGACAATCGGAGTTGCCGGCGATCTGGTCAATCACCTCCGCCGACCCGTGCGTTCCGGCAGCCGAGGGTAGAAACGGAATTCATTCCGTTCTACTGGCCCGACGAGATCCTGTCGCGGCCGGGTCATCTCATCCAGAATCGTGATCCGGCCGGTACGAGAGGCAGCCAGGATGACGTGGACCGCGCCGTGACGGGCCGGACGTCAGGGGATAGCCGAGGCCTTGGAATAGAGCTGTCGGTTGCGCTCGACCTGATCATCCAGCAGTTCGCCGCCAATCGATCGGATCATCGCGCCGATGGGCGTGGCCGGGTCGTTGGACCAGAAAAGGCCCATATCTTCCCGGGCGGAATAGTGAAATCCCACCTTCTCGCCGAACTTGTCCCGAAGCGCCTGGCCATTATGGAGGAAGCTCGACCAGCCCACGATCGCGTAGCTCAGGTCGATCTCATGGACGAGCACGCGCTCTGGCGGAACGATCCGTGCGGCAACCATTCCGGTCGGCTCGTGGATCGTGGCGTTGTCGCGCCAGGGGCAGGAAACAACGTAATAGCGGTGCTCGTGGGCCCGGGTCGCGGGCAGGACCGTGGCTGGCGAGGCCGTGGGCCAGGCGACAATCTCGGCCCCCGCGCGTCCCAGGGCGTCCCAGCCTGCCGCGAACTGGATATCCCAGCAAATCTGCACCCCCAGCTTGCCGAAATCGCAGTCGAAGACCGGATACGCCTGCCCCGGCGTGATCCCCGACTCCAGTTCGGACGTTCCCGCGACAGCCACCGGATGAACCTTGCGATAGATGCCGACAACCTTGCCCTGACGGTCGAAAAGCACGGCGGAATTGGAATAGATGAGTCCCTTCGGACCTTTCTCGCGGATGTCAAGAGCCATGAGGATGTAGCTCTTGTGCTTGCGAGCCAGGTCGCGGAAGGCATCCCGAACCTTGCCCTCGAGCGGAATCGCCCGATCCTGAGCCGGGCCGGTTGAGGCGGTCGTGGTTGTCTCGGGCAGGATGGCCAGATCGAGGCTGTGTCCCGGATATTGCCGCTTCGCTCGCCGGGCCATCTCATCGACGATTTCGCTCAGCTCGTTCAGCCGCTCGTCGAGACCCGGGTACTTCCCGTAAGGGCCGTAGATCGCCGTGCCGACGATCACCTTGCGCGGGGGATGATCGGCCCTGGAACGAACCTGGCTCGCAACGGGTTCCCCGGCGCCGGCGACCGTGACGATGCAGACCAGTGAGGACAGCGCCAGGGCGAATAACGCGACCGAGGGGCGAATCATGGCGTGGCTCCGCGCGGTGTCACGATACCTCATTCTCAACTGCCGGGTTAGCATAATCAATCGCTGACAGCTTGCCGAGCAGGAGCTCCGCCTGACCTTGCCACCAGCCGCCTCTCAGGCGTCGCACTCACCTGGATCTTCACACGGCGTCCAGTGATACCTCCGCGCGCTCTTTTCATCGCTCCGCAGCCAGGCCAGGGCAAGATCGCGGTTTTCGAACATCTTGATTCGATACCACCCTCGGTTGAGCAAGTAAAGCTCGCCGAACGCATTGCTGTTTCGCTCGTTCCGGAGAGCTCGATCGACGATGGCCACGCGCACGCCACGCGCAAAATCGGATACCGTGAGGAAGGTTTCGATGTCCACGACGTCCCAGACCGTCAGGTCGTCGATCATCTCGTCGATGACCAGGAGTCGACCAAGCTTGTTTGTCTCGATGTGAGCTTGCAGTCTCGACCAGATTTCCCGAGAGTTCTCCACTGATTTCGTGCCATGTAACTCAAAGGTCGGAATTCCGTCGCGAACATTGTGGTTCATCACGTAGGACATGGGCGCAGATACTCATCCTCGCCAGGGGGCCAATAGAATGCCGGGATTCTCTTGGAGGGCCGGGTGATTGAGGAGGGAGGAAACGCACAATCGAGCTGGGCAATAAGGGGCATCGCTCACTCTCGCCGCAACGACTGCGGATTGGCGTTTCTTTGCAGGAAGAGTATGCGGGCAACCCAGCTTTTCAAGGTCTGAGAAAAGAATAGACAAAATCGTGCGTGCAGGCTCTGTTGCGTGGCTCCGGCGGGCTCGCCGAAAGTTGTTGCAGGGCAATCACTTGGCATGCTTGTGCATCCCCCCATCGGAATCGAGAACCCGACGTGGTAGTAGTTGGGGAAAAGTGCCACATTAACGATTGCTGATTGTGAACGATCGCGCGCCGGCCATAAAGGACCAGGATGTGAACAGCCAAACACGCTGTTGGATTTCTAGTTGCCAGTTGTCGGTTGCTAGTTGCTAGATGTGAAGACACTCACAGCGAGACACAAAACCAAACACCTCGCGAGCCGGCCGAAGGTTCGAGCCACGCGCCGTGACCGACGGCTCCCCCTTTTGAACCATGCCTCGATCCGCGTTCATCCGTGGCTCAAGAATCCCCGGCAATTTGGAAGAATAAGGGATTGGCCGCGAGACTTCGTGCAGTAATCTGGATGAAGAGCTGAAGGAGATCCAACACCGTGGCCAGCACGAGCCGGAACTCGGTTTCGTCACAGCTTGAGCGGTTGTTCCGGGAGGGCACGCTCACGTCGCTCAGCGACGCCCAGCTTCTGGAGCGCTACCTGACCGCCCGCGACGAGGCCGCGTTCGAGGCGCTCGTGAACCAACACGGGCCGATGGTCCTGGGGCTTTGCCGGCGGCTGCTGCGCGACCCGCGCGACGTCGAAGACGCCTTCCAGGCCACGTTTCTGGTGCTGGTGCGGAAGGCGCCCCGGATTCGCGACCGAGGTCTTCTGGCCAACTGGCTGTACGGCGTGGCCTATCGCGTCGCGGTCCGGGCCCGCGGCAACCTGCTCAGAAGGAGAGCCCGCGAGACGAGCCTGGGCGAGATCGACCCGCCGGCGACGCCCGACTCCGACTACCCGCAAGAGATCCCGCCGGCCCTCGACCAGGAACTGAACCGGCTGCCGGCCAGGTACCGGTCGCCGCTGGTTCTTTGCTATCTCAAGGGCCTGACCCACGACCAGGCGGCCAAGGCGCTCGGTTGTCCGGTGGGAACCGTCCGCAGCCGGCTGGCCCGGGGACGGGAACTGCTCCGCGACCGGCTCACCCGACGCGGTTGCGCACCAACCTCGGCACTGCTGGGCATCGGCTCGGGCCATTTTCCGCAAGCGTTCA
>JBMFUH010000209.1:0-9009 GCA_049966735.1 Isosphaeraceae bacterium | reverse complement strand
CGGCCTATCCTGTTCGACTGAGAAGTTCGGTGATCTGGGCGATCCAGGTTTTCAGGTCAGACTGGTTTGGAAGCGGTTGTGGGGATTTTTCCTCGTAGCTGACGCGCCTCAGGGTCGTCATCGCCGAACGTAAACTGAACCACGACAAGGCGTACTGGCCCGATACCGAAAAGTTCAGCCCTGGCACTGTCGAGTCCGCCTACTGCGTGTTTGAGACGCAGGACGAGAAGAGCCCCATGCTGGAGCGGAGCGCCGATACGCTCCTGCCGTCTGTTGAGGCCGCCGCCACCGATTGGTTTTCCCATAGCTGGGTCAGCAACGGGGAAAGTCGCGTCTTCATCCCGGTGATCGTGACCAACGCCACGCTCTACACCTGTAGCTTCGACGCGGGCGACATCAGCATGGCCGATGGGAATCTGCCCGCCGGGGCGTTCCAAGCCGTGCCGTTCATCCGCTTCCGCAAGGGGCTGGCCCGCGTGAACGCCGGGTCGGGCGTGCGCCATTTCAGGGACGCCAATCGTCAGCAGCGGCGAACCATGCTGATCATCAACGCCGTCGAGCTTTCGGCCACGCTCAAGCAACTCACTCGTCAAGTGAGTAGAGGATTCGGACGGCAGGAAGGCCGCCGGCCAGTAAGGCTCAGCCGCCTTCAGGCACCCGCGACGCGCCGGATATCCTTGATCAGCAGGAAGAGGTGGAGCGGATCGGTAGGTGAGGGGACGAAGCCGAAGTGTTCGTAAAAGCGCCGGGCCGGCTCATCCTTGGCATGGACCGCGAACGCACGTATTCCGGCAATGTCGGCCGCCCGGAGCGTGCGGCGCATTGCGTCCTTCAGCAACCCCGCGCCAAGCCCGCGCCCTTGCCAGGCCGTGCTCACCGCCAGGCGGGCCAGCAGCATGATCGGGACCGGATGACCGGCCAGGCCCTTGCTCAGCCGAGAAGGCGCGTCGTCGTAGGCGACCTCGCCGACGGCCAGCGAATAGTAGCCCACGACCGTCTCCCCCGAGACGGCGACGTAGGTTTGCGCGGCGCCGGCCTGCTGATTGACCAGAGCAAACCGGACGAGAAATCGGTTGAGTTCCTCTCGCCCGCAGTCGAACCCGGCGACGACATGATCCGCGCGGAGCTTTTCGATCCGCGGGGGATCGGTCACTGGGGCGTTCCACCGTCAAACACGCTGGGTTCCCGGAACAACCGGCTCAATCGGGGCAGGTCACGCGGCGGCGCGTCCAGGGCTTGCAGAAAGGCCTTCCACCGGTCGGCGTCAAGACCGAACCGGTTACGGTCTGCCAGCGTCTCCTCGGCACGGGCCAGCGCACTCTCAAGGACGAATTCGCTGACCGAGCGCTGCGATGCGCTAGCGGCGGCCTGGAGCTTCAGCTTGGCCTCCGGCGTGAGCCGCAGGTCGAGCTTGGCGGTTCGGATGGATTTGGATGGTCCTGGCATGATCTCCTCAATTCTTCTGGCTTACCAGTACCATACCACGGTTGCCAGACAATGTCACGACAAAATGGCGAGCGACACTTGCGATGGTTGATCGGGCTGCCTGCGCAAAGGGCAGGCGTACTCCCGGCCGGGTTTACAATCTGCCGCACCGTCATCGCACCTGCGGTTTACAAGGAAGTTGACAACAGGGTGTAACCCGGATGGTTTACAAAGTGCAAACAGCGCTCCCCGTCCCGACGTCCGGAGCACGGCCGCCGGCCTCGGCACGGGTTTGCAGGTGGGCCGTCAGCCACAGTCGCGGGTTCAGGTCCCACAGGCGGAGCGTCTGGAACAGCGAGAACAGCAGCGCCGTCAGCCGGCCCACCGACTACCAGCAACGGCAACGGGCAGGATTATGGATCGCCAGCACACGAGTGGAGAAAGACAACGACTGGGCGGTCTCGGGTCGTTGCAAGCACCAGGGGATGAGTTGGTCGCCAGAGGGGGTGCTCGCCCTGGCCGCGTTGGAAGCCGCGCGACGTAACGGTGAAATTGATGCCTGGCGGCGGGATCGAGTTCTCCCGGAGCAAAGGCTGTCCGAACCGGTAGGCAAGGCCGCCTGAGACCAAAACCGGCGCGCCAACTGGCGAGCGCTTCTGAAGAATTCGACGTCGCGGTGCCCGACGAAGAGGCCGAGCAAGTCAGGACCGTCGCGGACGCGATCCGATACGTCTCCGAGCATCTCAAAGACGCGGCCTGAGCCGGAACCGGAACGACCATACACTCCTCAGACGATTTCCCTACCGCGCCAGAACGCGCTTGCTAGCCGTCGACCGGCAGACCAGAATAGCAGCGTCAACCCGGGCCGGGTCCGGGCGCGGGATTTGATCGACTTGCAGCCAGAGTCGCCAGAGTCGGGAACATGCCGATCATCGCCTACAGCGTCCAGGATCACGTCGCCCTGTTGGAACTGTGTGCGCCGCCCGCCAACATCCTCAGTTTCGCGCTGGTGGAGGAACTGGGCCGGGCGCTGCGGCGGGCGCTCGACGATGACCGTGTGCGTGGCATGGTCATCCACGGCGGCATCGAGCGCTTCAGCGTCGGGGCAGACCTGGCTATCTTCCGGGACATCCGCAACGGCGACGAGGCGGTGCATACGTCAAGGGTTTTTCAAGAGGTGTTCCAGGCGATCGAGGATGCGTCCAAGGCGGTGCTGGCGGCGCTAGCGGGGCATGTACTGGGCGGCGGCCTGGAGCTGGCGATGTCTTGTCACGGGCGGCTGGCGACCGAGCAAAGCCGATTCAGCATGCCGGAAGTGAACCTGGGCATCAATCCCGGGGCCGGCGGCACGCAGCGCTTGCCGCGGCTGATCGGGCTGGGCCCGGCGCTGGACATGTTGCTCAGCGGTCAGCCAATCGATGCACAAACGGCTTTGCAGTGGGGATTGATCGATGCGGTGTGTCCGCCCGAAGATCTGATCCGGACCGCGGTGAATCTGCTGAGCGAGGGCGCAAGTCCTCTGGCGCGAGCGTTGCGCGACCTGGACGCACGCAGGACGGGCCGGCGCCGTGACCGGCTGGTGGATGCCGAAGCCAACCGGGCCGCACTGGCCCGTGGCGAAGCCCAGGCGGCGCGGGCCCGCGCGGAACTGGTCGCTCCGGGGAAGATTCTCGAAGCCGTGCGCGTGGGGGTGGAGGAATCGTTTGAGGCCGGGCTGCTCCGCGAGCAGGAGGCGTTTCGTCAGTGCATGGCCAGCCTGGGCACGCGGAACAAGATCTACGTGCTGTGCGCCAAGGGCCAGACCGCCAAGCTCCCCGAGTTGCGGGACGTGAAGGGCGCAAGGCTCGCGCGAGCCGGTGTGCTGGGGATGGGTACGATGGGCACGGGCATCGCGGAGGGCCTGCTAATGGCCGGACTGCACGTGACCGCCTGCGATCGGCACGAGGCCGCGCTCTCGAGCGCCGCTGGGCGAATCGCGGACTCCCTCGATCGGCGGGTGGCGCAAGGAAAACTGCCGGCCGCGGGCGGCCGGGCGGCACGGAGCCGGCTGACCACGACGCGCGATGGGCAAGCGCTGGCCGGCGCGGAGCTGATCGTCGAGGCAGTGTTCGAGGATGTGGATGTGAAACGCGCGGCGATCGCACGGCTTGAAGAGATTTGCAGGCCCGAGACGATCATCGCCACCAGCACTTCCACCATCAACCTGGACGTGTTGGCCGCGGTCATGCATTTTCCAGATCGGCTGATCGGCCTGCATTTTCTTGATCCTGCCCAGCGGACGCCCCTGGTCGAGGTGATCCATCGCCGCGCCACGCCGCCGGAAATCGTGGCGACGGCCCTGGCCCTGACCAAGGCGCTGGGAAAGACCCCCGTGGTCGCGGCGAACCGGGAAGGATTCATCGTCAACCGGTTGCTCGTGCCCTATCTCACCGAGGCGTTCTGGCTGGTGGAAGAAGGCGCACGACCCGAAGCGGTGGATCGAGCCATGGTCGAATTCGGTTTTGCGCTGGGGCCGTTTCAGTTGATTGACATGTCCGGACTTGATATCCTGACGAGAACTCAGCCGATTCTCAGCAAGGCATTCCCCTGGCATGGTGATTTGCCACGGATCGTCGGGGATCTGATCGAGCGGGGGCGTCTGGGCCGGAAGACCGAAGTGGGCGTTCACCAGGATGCGCCGGGCGATCGTACGCCGCCGTCGCGGCTCGTTGCCGAGCAGGTCAGGGCGGACGTGCGCTATCGGAGGGGCATGTCCCGCTCCAAGCCCAACGGGTCGAAAATTGTCGACCGGTTGATGCTGCGCTTGGCGGCCGAGGCCTTCTGGTTGCTGGAGGAGCGAGTGGTGCGGCGACCGGCCGACGTGGATGTGGCGATGGTGCAAGGCGCCGGCCTGGCGGACTTCCGCGGCGGAGTGCTGAAATACGCCACCGATCTGGGATTGGACAACGTGATTCTGGCGCTGCGGAATTTCGCCGAGCGACACGGCCCCCGTTATTCGGTTTGTTCGTTCCTGGAGGATGCCGCGCGCGGCTCATGGAGACTGACCGATACCCTCGTCCCGAACTAGCAAAGGATGAATCGCGTGGCCACAGGCACCGTTGAACGCAAGGATTTCGCCGCCAGCAAGGCGCTTCGTGATGTGATGGGGCGTTATTTCGCCGACTTGGAACGCGGCGCGGCCGAAGGGAAGAAGACCGCGTGGTGCACGAGCGTCGGGCCGGCCGAGTTACTCAGGGCGCTGGGGTTCAACGTCTACTTCCCCGAGAATCATGGCGCGATGCTGGGATCCAGCCGGATGGCCACCGACCTGATTCCGGCGGCCAACAGCCGGGGATTTTCGCCCGACATCTGCTCGTATCTCACCAGCGATATCGGGTCGTACCTCCAGGGGGCCAGTCCGCTCCAGAAGATGAAACTCGCCGGCCCGCCCAGGGCCGACGTGCTGGTCTATAACACCAATCAATGCCGCGATGTGAAGGACTGGTTCCAGTTCTACGCGCGGGAGTGGAACGTGCCGTGCCTGGGCGTGAACACGCCGCGCGCCACCGATGAGGTCGATCAAGCGCTGGTCGATTTCGTCGCCCGGCAAATGGAGGCCCTGGTTGAACCGCTGGAGCGGATTGCCGGAGGCAAGCTGGACATCGATCGCCTGCGGGACGTGATCGACGTGTCGCGCCAGACGACGATGCTGTGGAAGGCCGTGCTGGAAGCCGCGACGAGCGTGCCCGCGCCCATCACTTTCTTCGACGGCACGATCCAGATGGGGCCGGCGGTGGTGATGCGCGGGTTGCCGGAGGCCAACGAATACTACAAGCTGCTGGTGTCCGAGTTGCGGGAGCGGGTGCGGAACAAGGTCGCCGCGGTGGAAGGGGAGCGGCTGCGGATTTACTGGGAAGGGATGCCGATCTGGGGCAAGCTCAGCTCGTTGAGCAACCTGTTCCTGGAATTACGCGCGAACGTCGTGGCCTCGACCTACTGCAACAGTTGGATCTTCGAAGACCTCGACCCGGCCGATCCGTTCCGCGGCATGGCTCGGGCGTACAGCAGCATCTTCATCTGCCGCTCGGAACCCGAAAAGGAAGCGTATATCGAGCGGATGGCGCGCTTGTACCAGATCCACGGCATCCTGTACCACGACGCCAAGACCTGTCCCAATAACTCGAACAACCGCTACGGTCTGCCCCAGCGCGTCGAGCGGAAACTGGGTTTGCCGTCCCTGGTGATTAACGGCGACCTCAACGACCTGCGCCTGTACTCCGAGGAGCAAACGCGCACCAACATCGAAGCCTTCGTCGAACAGATGACCCAGGGATATTAAATAGGCGCCTACCAGGAGTCGTGTGGCCCTGCCGCCCCCGGCCGGGCTCGGGACAGCCGAGGGCGGCTGTCCCACACTTTCCCTTTTGTGAGGAGTTGTTTAGCCTCGTGGCACATTACTATTGCGGCGTCGACATCGGGGCTTCCGCGGCCAAGCTGGCGATCATCGACGACCAGTACCGGATGGTTGCCAGAACCACGCGTCGCTCGGGGGTGGACTACGCTCGGACGGCGCTGCTGTGCCGCGACGAGGCGCTGGCCGCCGCCGGGTTGGAACCGTCCCAGATCTGCCGGGCGGCTTCGACCGGCTACGGGCGGGACAACGTCCCGTGGGTGACGGGCAAGATGACCGAGATCGCGTGCCACGGTCGCGGCGCTTACCACTCCTACCAAACCGCGATGACCGTGATCGACATCGGGGCTCAGGACTGCAAGGTGATTCACCTGGACGCGCACGGCTACCGCACGGGGTTCAAGATGAACCGCAAGTGCGCGGCGGGCACGGGCGCATTCCTCGAGGAAATCGCCTATCGCCTGGACTTGCAGCTTTCCGAGCTCAACGGCCTGGCCCAGCGCTCCACCAAGGAGGTCGCGCTCGGCAGTTTCTGCACGGTCTTCGCCGCCACGGAGGTTCTCGAGAAGATTCGCGCGGGCCTGCGCGTGGAGGACATCATCAAGGGGGCGTTTCGCTCCGTGGTCAATCGCGTACGGGAAATGAGCGTGGTGACCGGCACGCTCGTGATGACTGGCGGCGTGGCCGCGTACAACCCGGAACTGGTCCGGCTCGCTGGGGAAGCGTTTGGGCGCTCGGTCTTGATCCCGCCCGAGCCGCAGTTCGCCGGCGCGCTGGGCGCGGCGATTTTCGCCGCGGAAATGGCTACTGCCCCTCTTTCCCCCGGTAGTACAGATAAACAGGTGCAACGGGGTTGATGCCGGCGCGGGTCAGGCATGTGATCGCCGCATCCAGGTCGTCAACGCTGAACAACATCACCGCGCTGTCGCCCAGCCGCTCGGTGAAGGCGTACATGTGTGAGATGTTGATGCCGGCCTGACCAAGCAAGGTCAAGAGCTCCAGAAGCCCACCGGGCTTGTCCGCGACCTCGATCGCCACCACATCGCCCACGGTGACCTCGTAACCGGCCTCCCGGAGCAGGTCCAGCGCCCGCCGCCATTCGGCCACGATCAGCCGCAGCACTCCGGTTCGGTCCTGGTCGGCCAGGGACAGGGTGACGACGTTGATGCCGGCGTCCGCCAGCAGCTTGCAGGGGGCAATCATGCTCCCAGCCTTGTTCTCAATGACGAGGGAAAGTTGGGGGAGTTTCAAGGGGGGGATCCTTTCCCGTCGGAGCCTGGCCGTGGCGGCGCGGTGGACCTCCGCAGCAGCCCATCGTGCGCCGCGCGCTGCCGCAACTCGAAATGCTTGATCTTGCCTGTGGGAGTCTTGGGCAACTGATCAACGAACACGACCGCCCGCGGATATTTGTACGGCGCGGCGTTGTGCTTGACGAACTGCTGCAATTCCTCGGCTAGCTCCGCCGAAGGCTGAAACGCGGGCCGGAGCACCACGTACGCGACCGGCTTGAGGAGCCCATCATCGTTCACGGCCCCGGTCACGCTGCTTTCCAGAACCGCCGGATGCTTCAGGAGCACCGCCTCGACCTCGGTGGGCCAGACGGAGTGGCCACTCACTCTCATCATGTCGTTGACTCGGCCCGCGTACCAGAAGTAACCGTCATGGTCGATCATGAAACTGTCATAGGTGTTGATCCAGTGGCCGCCAAACGTCTGCTTGGTCGCCTCGTGCTTGTTCCAGTACCCGGCCGCGATGCTGTCCCCCTTGATCAACAGTGTGCCGACTTCGCCGACGGGCAGGTCGCGGCCTTCGTCGTCGACAATGCGCGCCTCGAAGCCCGGCACGATCTGGCCGGTGCTGCCCGGTCGCGCCTGCCCCGGGCGATTGGAGATGAAGATGTGCAGGATCTCCGTCGACCCGATGCCATCCAGGATCTCCACCCCGAAGCGCTCGCGCCAGCGGAGGAACGTGTGGGGAGGCAACGTCTCCCCCGCCGATACGCACATCCCCACGGCGCCCAGGCTCGTACGGCCGGTCTTCTCGGCCTCCTGCAGCAATGCCACGTAGCTGGTCGGAACGCCGTAAAACACAGTGGGCCGGTAGCGATCGATGGTGCGAAAGACGACTTCAGGCGTCGGCCGCTCGGGCAAAAGCACGGTCGTGCCGCCGGTCCGCAGGGGGAAATACAGGCCGTTGCCCAGCCCGTAGGCAAAGAACAACTTCGCGATCGAGAACGACACATCCTCTTCGCGCAAGCTGATCGTGTCGCGGGCGTATGAATCGGCCGCGACGATCATGTCGTGGTGCAGGTGAATCGTGCCCTTGGGAAACCCGGTCGTGCCCGAGCTGTAGAGCCAGAAGGCCACGTCGTCCTTGTGGGTAGGGACCACGTCGAGTCGCGGCGAGGCGTCGCACATCAGCCGGTTGAAGCACAGCCACCCGTCCAGGCGCCTGTCCTGCTCGCCGCCGACGACAAGGATGTACGCCAGGTGACTCAATCCCGCGCGGATGCGCTCGATCATCCCGGCCATCGCCTCGTGTACGACCAGGACGCGGGCGCGGCTGTCGTTGAGCAGGTACTCGTATTCCCGCGGCGTGAGCATGGTGCTCATCGGGACGGCGACCGCGCCGATCTTCATCGTCCCGAAAAAGGCGTAGACCCAGGGAGGACTGTCGGGCAGCAAGAGCGCGACCCGCTCTTCCCGACGCACGCCCAGCTCCCGCAGCCCATTGCCAAAACGGTTGACCGCTTCGTGCAACTGCTGGTAAGTCACCGTCTCCTCGCCGCAGAAGATCGCCGGCTTGGCGCCTCGACCCCGCGCCAAGTGATCGTCGACGAGGATGACCGCCGCGTTGAGCAGATCGGGCTGTCCGTTCGTCTCCATTTGCGTGCCTGCAAATCAGGGGCGGTGAGCCTCCGGAGCTTCCCCCAGCCCCGCGCTACGTTGCCGTATCGTTCCGTCTCCATCGACCATATCACCGCGCAACGTCAACTTAGACGGACCGCTCGCGACAGTCAATGGGGAACTGATCCAGGAAGGCATGGTTCAAATGTGGGTGACACGGAAAGGAGAAAGGTGACAAGAGAACATCTGGGCACGTCGCCCGTCGCCTCAGTCGGCGTCATCCGCAGTCCCGAGAGGTCAGGACAACCCTCAGCTTCATTGATTCGTTCCGTGCTTTCCGTGCCGTCC
>JBMFUH010000208.1:0-9069 GCA_049966735.1 Isosphaeraceae bacterium | reverse complement strand
CTGGGGCAGCCCAGGCCCTACATCGGCTTCGTCTACCCGGCCGGCGGCCAGCAAGGAACGACCGTTCAGATCAGGCTGGGGGGGCAACAACTCGACGACGTCAGCGGCGTGCTGGTCACTGGCCCGGGGGTCAAGACCAGGGTGGTTGCGTATCACCGCAGGTTGAACCCACAGGAGGTTCAGCTCCTGAGAGAACAGCTCCGGGAACTGCGCGGGCTTGCGTCCGCCCGGTCGTCCGCCGCGGCATCAGCGAGTTCGAAGGAAAAGCCCGCCGTCTTGCTGAGCGAGGACGAGCGGCTTGCGCTCATCGCCAGTATCGAGAACCGAATGGCGGAGTATGTGCCAACCCCGGCCAGCGCGTCGATTTCCAGCATCGTGCTGGCCGAGGTCACCCTGGACCCCAAGGCCCCGCCCGGCCCGCGGGAGATCAGGCTGGTCAGTCCGCGGGGCGTGACCAACCCGCTCCCCTTCCACGTCGGCCAGGTCGCGGAGGTCAGCCGCAAGCCCATGCTCTCGGCCCGGATCCAGGTGCTGGGCAAGGAGGAACTTGCGCTGCGGAAGCGGCCTGACGACGAGGTCGAGCAGCGGATCACCCTCCCTTGCACCGTCAACGGCCAGATTGCCTCGGGAGAGGTGAACCGCTATCGGTTCACCGCGCGGCGGGGCCAGCGGCTCGTGCTCTACACGACGGCCCGACAGTTGATCCCGTACATCGCGGATGCCGTCCCCGGCTGGTTCCAGCCGGTCTTGACCGTTTTTGACGCGGCTGGCAAGGAGGTGGCTTACGACGATGACGACCGCTTCAAACCCGACCCGCTCATCCGCTTCGTGGTCCCGCGGGACGGCGAATATACCTTCACGATCGCCGACGCCCTGTACCGCGGTCGGGAAGACTTCGTTTACCGCGTCACGGTCGGCGAACTGCCGTTCGTCACGAGTCTCTTCCCGATGGGCTCGCGCGTGGGGGCCACGCCGACGATCCGCATGAAAGGCTGGAACCTGGACGCGGCGAAGCTGGACGCGCCCGCGCAAGACGCGGGGCCGGCGACCTATTTTCTCGAAGCACGCCGGCGCGGGATGGTCTCCAATCGGGTTCCGTTCGAGCGAGACACGTTGCCGGAAGCCTTCGAGAAGGAACCTAACAACGACTCGGCCACGGCCCAGCATGTGCAACGCCCCCTCATTATCAATGGACGCATCGATCGCAAGGACGACGTGGACGTGTTCAGTTTCTCGGGCCAAGCGGGTGAGACGGTTGTCGCGGAAGTGATGGCGCGTCGACTCGATTCATCGCTTGATTCACTGATCAAGCTCACGGGGCCCGATGGAAAAGTGCTGGCCTACAACGACGATCACGAAGACCCCGGTTCCGGACTCAACACCCACCATGCCGACTCGTACCTGATGGTAACGCTCCCCAAGGCGGGGAAATACCATTTGAGTGTGAGCGATGTCGCCCAGGGCGGCGGGGAAAACTACGCCTACCGGCTGCGGATCAGTCCACCGCGACCCGACTTCGCGCTTCGCCTGGTGCCGTCGAGCATCACCTTGCGCAGCAAGGCGGTCGCGGCGCTCACCGTGCACGTGCTCCGCAAGGACGGCTGGTCCGGTCCGATCAAGCTGGTATTGAAGAACCCTCCGGAGGGTTTCACTGCCCCGGCAATTACGGTCCCGAAAGATCAGAATGTCGCCCGGTTCCCAGTCAGAACCACCTTGACCGCGACGAAGGAGCCGGTGCAAATCCATGTTCAGGGCATCGCGCAGGTCAAGGGACGGCAGATCGTCCGCCAGGCCGTTCCGGCGGAAGATCGGATGCAGGCCTTCCTCTGGCGCCACCTGGTTCCCGCGTCCGACCTCTGGGTGACCGTCTTCGATCCCCAATTCCAACCCCCATCCAAGCGCGTCTGCCGCGTGGCGATCCCGGCTCCCCAAGCGACCGAGCTCTCCGGTGGGCAGGCGAAGGGTGTGGCGAAGCCCAAGTTCACCAAGCGGCAGGTAGCCAGTCGGCTGCGGCAACTCAAGATTCTCTTCGAGGAAGGTCTGCTCACGGACGATCTCTACGCGCGGAAAGTCGCGGAGTGCGAGGCGGCGTTGTGAACGGCCAGACGAAACAGCGACAGTTGTTCCAGAAATCGCGGCCCAGTCTCGCCCCGACCCGGAACATGCCTCCGGCGACGAGGACTCTCCGCCAGCCTGGGGCATCGGAGCGGACCGGGCTGCTCGCCAGCATTCAATCCAGCTTGTTGCATGGCACGTGTGGCTTGTACACAATGCTGTGGATGTGAGCGACGATTTTCTCCTCTGCCTTAGTGGCGGGCACGAGTCATGGCGCACGAGACGTTCGAAGACCTGAAGGTCTACCGGGTTGCCGAGGCCCTGTCGGATGAGATCTGGAAGGTTGTTCTCACATGGGACAACTTCACCAGGGACACTGTCGGCAAGCAGTTGGTCCTATCCGCGGACAGCATTGGAGCAAATATCGCCGCGGGGTCCGGACGACGGAGTTTTCAAGAGAATCGCCGGTTTGTCCGCAGAGCCCGCGGTTCGTACAACGAGACCAAGCACTGGATGCGCCGGGCTTTCTACCGCAAGCTGCTTTCGAACGAGCAAGTCGCGATCCTCAAGCCACTACTCGATACGCTTTCCCCCGAGCTGAAAACCTACATGCAGTCAATCAGCCCCTCGCCACAAGCCCCTGCCTCGGAAGCAGACGGGCCCCAAGACCCAAAATCGTGAAAATCTTTTTGAGTGTTCGGCTATTCGTTCATCAGTTCATGGTTGCCGCTTTTGCCCACCGCGCCTTGCTCGGGTCAAGGGCGACGGTCCCTCGGCTGACCGAACTGGGGCTGTCGGCAGTAAAAGAGGAGGGAAACCGTTGAGCCTTGGAGCTGTGGTCCTTTGTGGAGGGGAAAGCCGCCGGATGGGCCAGCCCAAGGCATGGCTTTCCTTTGGTCCGGAACGAATGCTCCAGCGCGTCGTGCGAGTGGCGTCCTCGGTCGTCGACCCGCTGGTCGTTGTCGCGGCCCCGGGCCAGGATCTCCCCCCCCTGCCCTCATCCGTGATTGTGGCTCGTGATCCTGTACGTGGTCGAGGTCCGCTGCAAGGTCTGGCCGCTGGGCTCGCCGCTTTGCCGGGAACAATCGAGCTAGCCTATGCCACGGCGACCGACGTCCCGTTCCTGGAATCGGCCTGGATCAAGCGGCTTGAGAACCTGATCGGCGATCACGACGTGGCGATGCCGTTCTGCGAGGGTTTTCACCAGCCGCTGGCTGCCCTCTATCGCCGGGCCGCCACGTTGGCGGCGATCGAACGGGTGCTGGAAAGAAACTGCCTGCGCACCGTGGTCCTCGCGGACGTGTTGCGGACCCGGATCGTTGCAGAGTCAGAATTACGCGAGGTCGACCCCGCGCTGGTGACGTTGCGCAATCTGAATACTCCCGAGGACTATCAGTCCGCACTCCGAGACGCGGGCGATTTGAAGATTGAAAGCGTCTCGCGCGACGGTTCGTGAGGGCGCTTTGTTGCTGCCTCGGAACGAGATTTCGCGAGGACAGGATGTTGCAATCGTGGGCTCTTGGGCTTGTCAAATTTTTTGTTGGAATCGTTTGTTCCAACCGAATCAGAAAAAAGGAATCTCGTCTGTCCAATTCAACGACTTGTGCTATACTTTTTGATTGGTTGGGTTCGAATTGAGCTTGCGATGTCGTTCCATTCCGGAATCTTCTCTCGCCACCTCTCTCGCCCTGCCGATTTTTGGGTTTTGACGCAACCCCTTTCTTCTCGGCCCGGAAAGTCAATCGAGGGCCGACGTGGATTTCGCTTGAGGAGATTGACGGTGGGCAAGAAACTGTATGTTGGGAACCTGACCTACAAGGTCAGCAGTTCAGAGCTTGAGCAGCTCTTTTCCCAATTCGGCACCGTGCAGAGTGCTCAGGTGATCACTGATCGTGACACCGGTCGCAGCAAGGGCTTTGGTTTCGTGGAGATGGACACCGAGGCGGAGGCGCAGGAGGCGATTCGCGGGCTGCACGATCAGGACCACAACGGCAGGCGACTCACCGTCAACGAGGCGCGGCCGCGGGAGCCTCGTCCCGGTGGGGGGGGTGGCGGCGGCGGATATGGCGGTGGAGGTGGCGGTCGTGGGGGTTATGGTGGCGGAGGTGGCGGCGGCCGCGGCCGATATTGAGCCGGTTGACACATGCTCGTGAACCTCGGGAAAGCACCGGTCGAGCCACGGCTTGCCGGATCGACAGTGCCCGCGTCAGGATCCCCCTCGCGGATCAAGAATCTGGTCCGATTCCTCTGAGCTGGCGAGGTGAAGAGCCATCCAACAAAGAAGCCGTCGGAACATGTTCCGGCGGCTTCATGAGGGGCGACGTGACGAAGACCGAGGCGTCTTGATCGCGCGTCAACGACCGGTCTCGCTGAAGTCCATCTCGAAGTCGCTCAGATTGATCTGGGCGTCTCCCTCGCTGTCGTCGATCGGCTTCTCGAACACCTTGGCCCAGCGCTGATTTTCGCCGTCGAAGCCACGATTCTGTCCCAAACGCTCGTTCTCGCGCTGGCAGTCAATGCAACTATTGGTGTAGGGAAGTGCATTGAGCCGGGCCTCGGAGATCTTGCCCGCACAGAATTCACAGCGTCCATATACCCCGGCGGCAATTCGCTGAAGTGCGTGCTCGATCTGACCGAGTTCGCGGCTTTCAATCTCGACAAGCTGGGAACTGATCTCGTCGTTCGCCGAATCGACCGCGGCGTCCACGTTATCGCCGACCCCACTCTCCTCCGAGAACTTACGGAAACTGTCCAGGTCGCCATTGATTGCCTTGCGCAACGCATCGCGCCGGGCCATCAATCGTGTCGTGAGTCTGAGCAAGGCGTCTTTGCGGGCCATATAACACCTCCTGGTGTAAATCTACGCGGATCATAACATTGAGTCGGAATCGAACCGACAGACCCGCCTCACCAGCGTTTTCCCAACCGACCGGTTGAATCGATAGAAATCAGGTTCACTAGGATGATAGCTCACACCGGGCCGGTCGAACTCCGGAATCAACTGATTTTGACATGGGTCGCCGGGTTCCAATCCCGGAACATCAGCCCATGACCATAGTTCGCTAAGCACATTATGCGCCATCGGCAAGCAGCCGAAGCCGCTTTTCCGATCCACAGAGGTAATACGTCCGACTCCGCCAAAGGTTTGACGAAATCCTTGGGATTTTCGTCAGGGTTCTTGGCCACCATGGACTTTAAGACTCCGAAGGAATTCAGGGTGACCGGTCAAGAATTCCCGGGGCAGTTTCTACGGGCACGGAACACGTATCCCGACCAATGATCAGGAGGGCGTTGGGGTGGGGTTCACGGACATTGTGGGGTGGCTTTTGGAAAAATCAATTGAAAAATTTCCAATTTCTCAAAAATCCGCGGCGGGAACAGAAGCTGGAATCACTGCCGACTGGAGAACGGTCGCTCGACAATATGGTCGGAGATGACGCGAGGCTGCGGGTCGCCCGGCGTGCGCAGGAAGTTGACGTACCGGTCTCTTCGCCCGGGAAGATGAAAGATCCATTGCTCGATGAGTAGCCCCTTGGTGGCCGAGAGCACCTTGCTGTCCGGTTTGGAACCCATCTGCTGGATGACCTCATCTTGGGTTCGTCCGCGCAGCCCCCGGTTGAGTGGTCCGGCGCCGGCATCCTTGGTTGCGTCGGTCTCCGACCCCGGTGAATTGGGCACGGCCTCAACCCAACCGTCTCCCTTCCGCTCGTAGCCCCGAGTCCGAAATGCCTCGACAATCTGCTTCGAATGGGGATCGATCTTCCAGGCGCGCTCGAGCAATTCCTTGGCTGTCGCGCGATCGTGCAAGAATTCCTCGTACCGCGCCGCCAGGTCGACTGGTCCATCGGCGTCTGTCTCACTCAGACGGTCCCGCTGAATCTTCAGCCACTTTCGATATAACTCAATTTCCGCCTGGGGGTTACGAAGCCGCTCCCGATAAGCCTGGCCCATGGACCGGACCTCGTCCGCGCGGAGATTGCCCACGTCCCGCGCGGCGGCTTCCAGTCCGCTTTTCAAGAGCATGTCCGCAACTTCCGGCCGCTCAGGCAATTGCGTCTCGGCTTCCGAGACCAGGTTCATTGCCGCCAGCGGATCGCTCCGGGCTTGCAACTCCAGCCGCTTCTGAACGGCATCGGCCCAGAGCCGCCGGTTGAACGCCCTGCGCAACTCTTCAGTCAGCCTGGTGTTGCGATACGTATCATAAGGATTTGAAGTGTACGCCTGTTCCCATTGTGCAACGCTGAGCCGGCCAGCCTCCACGTCCTTGGCCGCCTGGGGGAAGTAATGCTCGACGAGCGAACGGATCTCCTCCAGCTCGGCAGGTTTGCTGGCCGAACCGAGCCGTGCGCGGAGGGCCCTGTGGACCAGGGCCCCCGGCTCGGGCTCGGGGACCTTCCGCCGTCTGGCGTCGTCGGCCAGGGCCAGCCACTCCGCGGGGGCGTCGACCGTACCCCGCGCCTGGGCCGCTTCAAGCCTGAGGGCTTCGGTCTGGAGGGCCTTGGCCCGCTGGATCAGCGCTCCGTCCTGGTCGCCATATTCCTTGCTTCGTTTCTCGGCCCAGGCCGCCCAGGCCTTTCGCCCCTCCACGTCCCGGGGAGCAAGGGTTCGGACGCCCTGATCCAGCCGGACCGGATCGTCCGGCATCACGCGAAGCCCATGGACGTCGACCATGAGCTGGCCGTCTTCCCTTCTCAGGAGGCCCTGGACGATGACCGGTTTCGTCCCCGGAGAGCCAGAGGGCCGCAGCCGCGGAGGGAGCTTGAAAACCACATCCGTCCCCCTGAGGATGATCTCGTCATAACCCCTTCCCGTATGAAACTGGTAGTATTTCACCCGGCTGTCGACGACCAACTCCTTGCCCACGAGGTCCGGTCGACGCTCCAGGCTGGCGGCATCCACCGAGATCGGCTGTGTCTGGGCGTGCGTTTGCCCGGCCCCCGGAACAAGCCAGAGCCAGGCAAGGCCAAGCATCACGGCCATGCGCGGAATTCTCATTGTGCCTCCCCGGCCGGCTGGCTCTCATCGGGCAAGACGGCCCGGCTGGGCCAGCCCAGCGATTCGAGGGCCTCCCTGCATGTCATGGAGACCGCGCTTTTCGGATCGAGGCGGATGACCCACTCGCCGGCATCGACGTCGAACTGGAACGATTCCAGGCAGCCGCCAATGGTCACGTGGTCACCCTTGTTGCGATGCGCCAGGGTGATCGCCTCGACGCCGGTCAGGTCGATCACGGCTTTTCGCTCCTTCGGATCTCCATCTCCTTGGGCCAGCACGAGATAGTCGATCTCGTACCGTTTGTTCGGACTCGTCTCGGGGGTGGCCGTGATCGTGGCGTCCATGATGACCGACCGCCCTTTGTACAGCGTATCGAACTGCGACGCCCAGTCCTGTGGAGTGCTCCGGGCGGCCTCGTCGAGCAAGCTTTCCAGGCTATCGGACAGGAGATTGACGAAGATCACCGCCTCACCGGCTGCTTCGCGGATCTCCCCGGCATGCTCCACCTGGTCGTGCAGGGCGACGACTGCATCTTTCGCCCGCGAGAGAAGCTGATAAGCCTTGTCGAATTCCCCCGCCTTCAGGGCGGGAATCCCCTTGCTGTAGCCGTCCAGGGCCACTTGCGGCAAATCCCGCCTGTAGGTGCGCCAGGCGCGCAAGACGACGGTACCCAGGACGAGCAGGAAAACACCGGCGACGATCACCTGCGGGGAATGCCAGGTCAACCGGCGACCCGGCCGGGCCTGGGGCGCGACGGCCTCGGCCACGAGCGGACGCCTCTCCTCCCGTCGCTCCTTCCTGTGCACCGCCGGTTGCGCGGGCTCCGTGACTTCCGACGCGGCGAACCGTTCGCCGGCCGGAGCCCGGCTCGCTCCAGGCTTCTTGGGACGGGCCCTGGATTTACGACTCGCCGGGACGGCTGCGGCCGGCCGGGGTTTTTCCCGCTCGGCACCGACGGCCTGCTCGGTCTGACCCGTCTCCTCGATCTCGTCGTCCCAGATGATCTCGGCCTGGGTGGAGAGATCGTCTGGTTGCTCCATGTCGACGGTGACCTCGCCGGGCTCTTGCAGCTCCAGGGGCCCTTCCTCGACGGGCCGAACCGCCGCAACCGGGCGGGCCTTGGCCGACTTTGCGGGCGCGACCGGCTCGGGCAGCGGGCTGGCGGGCAGAACGAACACCCCCTCGCCGCAGGCAGGACAGCGCAGGGCCTGGTACCCTTCCGTGCGCTGGCCCCGCACTCGATGGCCCTGCGGGCAGACCACGCTGTAATACTGCACCCTGACATCATGGGTGGATCCCGTCCCCAGCCCCTTGATCAAGCTGCGAGCCCGCCCAAGCAAGTTCAAGAACCACCTCTTCCCGTCCCAGACTTCCCCGTCCGCGCCGGGGTCTTGCCAGGAGTCTTGCACACGAGAGTTCGTGACGCCTGAAATGACAGTTGTCCCAATTATCCTGAATCTTTCACCACGGGTCAACGCCAGCGGAATGGTGTGAGCCCACCCCGACCGGAGGTGATATTTCCCCGCCGCGAAGCGATTCCGCTTTCCCCAGCGGCCTGAATTTACCGCCGTGCTGCTGGCAGATCGAACGGGAGGCCCGGCTTTGGGGAGTCGCCCCGGGGTGTGACATTCTGTGATACCGCCTGTCCGACGACGTATCACACCGTCAAAAAGCGCCCGTTGGCGTGACAACCCCATTCCGTGTTCGCCGAGGTCGATCCTCTCGACTGGAACCAGCCAGGTCGTCGTTTCTCTCGCTGGGAATGCCGCGCGCACTCCTTCCTTCCATGAGTTCGCGACACGCATTCTCCCAGCAAGCAGCGCGCCTGTGGAAGCCACTGATTACTGGCCGTTGAATAGCATGGATGCAAGCTGGCGAGTCGCGTGTCCCGGACGAAGACGACCACCTTGTTTCTGGCGATCGCCTTCTCGTGGTCGGCGGTCAGCATGGCTTTCGCTCGCTCGCTTAGTTCGACTTTTTCCCTTTTCTCGGGTTCCGCCGAGGTGGGCCTTCTTGGTG
>JBMFUH010000207.1:0-9094 GCA_049966735.1 Isosphaeraceae bacterium | reverse complement strand
CGTCCCCGGGCGATCTCCAGCGCCTGGGCCAGGGTCAAGAGTCTCGTCCCGGCGTGGCGCGGGGCGAACCAGGAGCCGGCGTCCAGACTCAGGAGCTGCTCGGCGGTCAACTCGCCGACCGCGCCGCGGCCGTTGGAGGTTCGCTCCAGCCGTTCATCATGCGCGACGATGTGCACGCCGTCGCGGCTGAGCCGGAGGTCGATCTCCGCCCATTCGAGGAATTCGTCGATGCACGACGTGATCGCGGCGCTGGAGTTCTCAGGCGTCGCGGCTGCCAGACCGCGATGCGCCATGACCTGCACGGGGCGAGGAGGCTGAACCGGCTGGTGGAAGGGGAAGAACGCTGGGCCTTGATGCGTCCGTGATTCCGGCCGAGCCTGACTGCTCGCCCTGGCGGCGATCCAGGTCATCAAAGGCGCGCACAAGGGCAGAAGCACGACGAAGCGCGTCGCGCGCGGAACCCACGCCTTGAATACCATGTGCGAGAACATGAATGGACACCTCTATGTCGACTGGTCGATCGCTCGCATGGCCATCGCGTGGTAACGATCGCCGACCGCCGCGCCGGCCGGCAGGTTGACATTGATCTGGTCGATTTCTTCCGCGGTCAGCCGTACGTTGAGCACCCCCAGATTGTCCTCGAGATAACCGAGGTGCTTCGTGCCCGGGATCGGCACGATGTCGTCACCCTGGGCCAGTATCCAGGCCAGGGCAAGCTGGCTGGGCGAGCGGGCTTTCGTGATCGCCAGCTTCTCGATCGTCTCGACCAGGTCGAGGTTTTTCCGGAAGTTCTCGCCTTGAAACCTGGGCATGTCGCGGCGGGTGTCGTCGGGGGCAAGATCCTCGAACTTCTTGAACCGTCCGGAGAGGAAGCCGCGGCCCAGGGGGCTGTAGGCGACGAAGCCGATTCCCAGTTCGCGGACCGTGGGCAAGATCTCGTCTTCCACCTCGCGGGCCCAGAGCGAATATTCGGTCTGAAGCGCGGCGATCGGGTGGACCTGGGCAGCGCGGCGGATCGTGGCGGGAGCGGCTTCCGAGAGGCCGAGATACCGCACGTGACCGGCCCGCACCAGCTCGGCCATCGCGCCAACGGTCTCTTCGATCGGCACGTTCTGGTCAACGCGATGCTGGTAGTAGAGGTCGATCACGTCCACGCCGAGCCTCTTCAGGCTCGCCGCACAGCAGGCCTTGACGTACCGCGGATCGCCCCGGACGCCGAGAAACTCGCCGGCCGGCCCGCGGACGTTGCCGAACTTGGTGGCCAGCACGACCCGGTCGCGGCGGTCCCTGATCGCCTTGCCGACCAGAATCTCGTTGCGGCCGACGCCGTACATGTCGGCCGTGTCGAGAAAATTGCCGCCCGAGTCCAGGAACTGGTGGATGACGCGGATAGACTCCTGGTCGTCCATCTTCTGGGGATCGTAAAACTCGCTCATCCCCATGCAGCCCAGACCGATCGCGGAAACCCGTAGCCCGCTCTTGCCGAGTTCACGTTCAATCATCAAAGTCCTCCCTCGTGTTCACCAGGCGCTCGCCTCCCCAGGTCTGCTGGCTGTCGGTGGCGAACGCGCGCTTTCCCAACTTAGCCTGGCGCTGACCTTCTCGCCAGTTTGCACTACTCTCCAGTTTGCCGGGCTCGTTGAGATTTGCCGACACGATTGTCGGGAAACCCTTGGCTGGGGGGAGCCAGTCAGGATAGCCTTTGGTATAAGTGGGGGAAATGCCTCCGTGCCGACTCGAGTAGACTCTCATGTCTCGCCTGGATGCGGCCTTGGACATTGGGA
The DNA here is from genome assembly GCA_049966735.1 of Isosphaeraceae bacterium. GTDB lineage: Bacteria > Planctomycetota > Planctomycetia > Isosphaerales > Isosphaeraceae > Aquisphaera. The sequence goes on along the minus strand of JBMFUH010000207.1, from coordinate 7,310 downwards.
GGGATTGCATCGACATGTGTGAAAACCGTGGAAACAATGCCGCCGACACCGGCGACTCGCTGACGGGAACGCGCGGGCGAGAGGCCAACGATCGGCGGCAGCGCTGCGGTGTTCTACCGGGCGCATCCCAGAGACTTCTCTCGGAAGCGGCCGAGGTGTTGCTCTCCACGGACGAGCCGGCCGCCATGCTCCGGGGAGTCTTCACGAAGCTGACCGGTCCTCTGGGAGTGGACGTCTATTTCAACTACATGGTGAACGAGGCTGGCGACGCGTTGCGGCTGGAATCGTGCCATGGGGTTCCCGAGTATGACGTTCCTCGACTTCGCCGGCTCGAGTTCGGCCAGGCGGTCTGCGGCACTGTGGCCCTGGGGCGCAGGCCCATTGTCGTGGGGTTCGTCCAGCAGTCCCTTGAGCCCATGGTGCAGCTTGTGAAAGGCTATGGCATTCGGGCCTACGCCTGCAACCCGCTGCTGGCCCGTGGCCGGCTGCTGGGCACGCTGTCGTTCGCGACCCGCCTGCGCGACGTGTTCGAACCGGTGGAGCTGGATTTCTTCCAGACCATCACACGCTACGCGGCATCCGCTTACGAGCGACTGGCCCTGATCCGCCAGCTCAGGCAGGCCGACCGCCGCAAGGATGAGTTTCTGGCAATGCTGGGCCACGAGCTGCGCAATCCGGTTGCGGCGATCGCCACCGCCGTGGAGCTGGCCCAGTGGTCGGGCCCCGAGGAGTTCGAGCCGTGCATGACCGTCGTTGACCGGCAGGTTCGGAGACTCAAGCACCTCCTCGACGATTTGCTCGACGTCTCGCGAATCACGCGGGGGAAGATCCCGCTCAGACGCGAAAAGATCGACCTGCCGTCGGTGATCGACCGGTCAATCGAGTTCGTGGAGCCGCTCTTCCACGAGCGCGGCCACTCCTTGATCCGTTCACAAGGCTCAGGCGCGACCTCGGTCGTGGCGGACTCCACGAGGCTGGAGCAGGTCTTCGTCAACCTGCTGTCCAACGCGGCCAAGTACACCGAACCTGGAGGCCGCATCGAGGTGACGATGCGCCAGGAAGGGGACGAGGTGGTCGCGACCGTCGCGGACAACGGCATCGGCATTCCCGACGATGCGATGCCCGCCATCTTCGACATGTTCAGTCGGCGTGAGCTGGTGCGCGACCGCAATCTCGGTGGACTGGGGATCGGCCTGACCCTGGTCGACCGGATCATCCGCCTGCATGGCGGGACCGTCACGGTGCGGAGTGACGGTCCAGGCAGGGGAACGGAGTTCGAGGTCCGCTTGCCCTTGGCTCTTGGGGACGCCGCGCGGCTCGTGGCGAGTGGCTAGTGGTGTTTGGTATTTGGCGGCGAAATGCAAAACACCAAAGCCTGTGTAACACGCGTGGTAGCGTGGTAAGCGTGATAAGCCCCCACGCTTCTCACGCGGTCACGCGGGGACGTGTCTGGTGTCTGGTATCTGGCTCGTCAACAAAACACCAAACACAAAACACGAAACACAGACCCCTAGCCACCAGCCTTGGCGGCGGCCTTGGCTTTCTTGGTCGCGACCTTGGCGGCCTTGCGCTCGGCCTTGGCGACCTTGGCGGCCTCGGCGGCGACCCCGGTGGTGAATCGCTCCTTGAGCCGCACGGCCTTGCCGGACCGCTCGCGGAGATAATAGAGCTTGGCCCGGCGGACCTTGCCCGAGCGCTTGACCACGATGTCGGCGATCCGCGGCGAATGGATCGGGAACTTTCGCTCCACGCCCTCGCCCTGGACGATCCGCCGCACGACGAACATCTCGCGGGTGCCGCTGCCCGAGCGGGCAATGACAACGCCGTTGTAGATCTGGATGCGTTCCTTGTCGCCCTCGAGAATCCGGACGTGTACGTCGACCGTGTCGCCGATCTCGAACTTGGGAACCGACGGTTTCATGCTGGTCTCTTCGACCACGGATAACAAGCGGTTTTGCACGGGTCTTTCCTTCGTCAGTTGTCAGTTGTCAGTTTTCAGTTGTCGGTTGCTGGCAACTAGCAACTGGCAACGAGTAACTATCCACTAACCGGGTGGGGCCTCGCGCCGATGTTCCCGGCGCCAGCGGGCGATGGCGGCGTGGTCACCGCCCAAGAGCACCGCGGGAACCCCCCTGCCCCGGAACATCCGGGGCCGTGTGTACTGAGGATACTCCAGGCCACCGTCGGGCCCGAACGATTCATCAACTGCGCTTTGCGCGTCTCCCAGGGCCCCGGGAACCAGGCGAACGACGGCATCGATCACCACCATGGCCGCCACCTCTCCGCCCGAGAGGACGAAGTCGCCGATCGAGAGCAATTCCGGCTCAAGGATCTCGATGATCCGCTCGTCGAAACCTTCGTACCGCCCGCAGACCAAGATCAGCCGGGGCTCGGCGGCCAGCTCGGCGACCTTTCGCTGGTCGAGCCTCACACCTTGCGGGGAGAGCACGACCAAGCGCCCTCGGGGTTCGGCGGCGGCTTGAACGGCCTCGACGGCAGCCACGACCGGGGGAGCCATCAGGACCATTCCCGGCCCTCCCCCGAACGGCCGGTCGTCCACCTGCTTGTGCTTGCCTGTCGCCCAGTCGCGGAGATTCCAGCGCCTGATGTCCACCAGCTCCTTGTCGACCGCCCGGCGGACGATGCTCTCGTCGAGGAAGCCCGCGAACAGGTCCGGAAAGAGCGTCAAAACGTCGATGCGCATGGTCAGTGGCGAGTGATCAGGCTCCCCGTAGGGTCCGCCGCGCGGACCAAAATGCTCCGGCGATCGGTCCGCACGGCGGACCCTACGATACTAGCGAGCCGAAGGCGAGCACGGCCACTAGCCAGTCGCCACTTCACTCGCGGGGGCCGCGGGCTCCGTCGGCTTGGGCAATTGCCAGGGCTCGCCGGGCGCGGGCTTCTTCACGCCGTGCTTCCGGAGCAAGGCCTGAACCTTCTCGGACGGCTGCGCGCCCACTCCCAGCCAGTAGCGGAGCCGGTCGACGTTGAGGACGGTCTGGGTTTCCGCGTTCTTGCACATCGGGTCGTAGTGCCCCAGCTCCTCGATGCTCCGGCCGTCCCGGGGCGTCCGGGAATCCATCGCACAGATCCGGAAAAACGGCCGATGCCGCCGTCCCATCGATTTCATCCGAATTCGAACCACTCGCTTTTCTCCTCTGGTTTTGTAGAACGGAATTCATTCCGTTCTACTATGGTCGGCCACGCTCCTCGCGTCGGCGCTTGCGTTCTTCTTTTTCCCGTTGCTTGCGTGCCTTTTCGCGCTCCTTGGGCGAGAGCCGCTTGCCCGTGCCAACCTTGGGGGCGAAGATGCGCGCGCCGGGGTTGCTGGCGGCGGCCCGGCCCAGTCCGGTGAGGGCCTTCAACCTGTCCATCATGCTCATCTGGGACATCGACCGGAACATGGCGGCCATGGTGTCGAACTGCTTGACCAGCCCTGAGACGTCCGCAGGATCGACGCCGGCCCCCGCCGCGATCCGCCGCCGCCGCGACATGTCGATCAGGTCGGGACGGCTCCGCTCGGTCGGGGTCATGCTGTCGATGATCCCCTGGATGCGCTGAATTTCCCCCTCGGCGTCGATTTCCCCCAATGCCTCGGGAAGCTGGTTGAGCCCGGGGATCATGCTCATCAGCTCCCGGACCGATCCCATCGACTTCATCTGGATGATCTGCGTGCGGAAGTCGTTGAGGTCGAATTTCCCCTTGGCCAGCCGCTCTTGCTGGCGGCGGGCTTCCTCCTCGTCGACGGTCCGCTGCGCCCGCTCGACCACGCCGACGATGTCGCCCATGCCCAGGATCTGGCCGACCAGTCGCTCGGGGACGAAGGTGTCGAGCTGCTCGAGCTTTTCCCCTTTGCCCACGAACTTGACGGGCACGCCGGTCACGCGGCGAACCGAGAGCGCCGCGCCGCCGCGGGCGTCGCCGTCGAGCTTGGTGAGGATCACGCCGTCCAGCTCGAGCGCCTCGTTGAACGCCTTGGCCGAGGCGACGGCATCTTGCCCGGTCATGGCGTCACAGACGAAGAAGACCTGATGCGGCTTGACCTTCTTCTCGATCTGGACCAGCTCGGACATCAACTCGTCGTCGATGTGCAAGCGTCCGGCCGTGTCCAGGATGAGCGTGTCACAGCCCTGTCTACCGGCGTCGACCAGGGCGTCCTGGCAGACCCTGACGGGGCTGGAGTTTTCCTGGCTGAAGACGGGGACGCCGAGCTGGCCGCCGATCACCCGAAGCTGCTCGACCGCGGCCGGGCGCTGAAGGTCGGCCGCCACGAGCATGGGGCTGCGCCCCTGACTGGCAAGCAGTTTCGCCAGCTTGCCGCAGGTGGTGGTCTTGCCCGAGCCCTGGAGACCGCAGAGCATGAGCACCGTCGCGCCGGTCTTTTCATACCGGATCGTCGGATCGGCCGGGCCCATCAGCTCGACCAGTTCGTCATAGACGATCTTGACGATCTGCTGCTCGGGCCGGACGGCCTTGATCAGCTCCGCGCCCACCGCCTTGGCGGTGACCTTCTCCATGAACTCCTGGACGATCTTGTAGTTGACGTCCGCTTCCAGAAGCGCGGTGCGAACCTCGCGCAAACCCTCTTTCATGTTCGCTTCGGTCAGCACTCCACTGACCCGGAAGCGACGCAGCGCGTTGCCAAGGCGTTTTTGAAGGTCGTCAAACATGGGAGATCAAGCCCGATTCACCTGAGATTCCGAATCGACCAGTATAGCGGCCTGGGTAGCGAGTGGCTAGTGCTTTGTGGCGAGTGAGCAGTGGGCGGTGGGCAGTCGGCAGTGGGCAGTGGTTTGTGGCGAGTGGGCAGTGGGGTGCGCGACAGTGAGCAGTGGGTGCAAGTTGTTGCGAGGTCTCCAGAGGCGAGCCCCGGCGGGAGACTTCCGCTCCCACAGTCGGCGGGGTCGGAGCCCTGCGCCGAACGGGAGGCGTCACGGTCTGAACCCCCGGCCCGATGCCGCTGCCCACTGCCCACCTCCTGCTGCCCACTGCCGACTGCCCACTGCCCACTCGCTCACGCGATGACATCCTGGCGGAGCGATTGCAGCCAGGGGAAGATGGGTTTGGGCGTGTTGTCGGGGCGGAAAAGGCCGGCGTGGGGGAAGACATGCGGCAGCGCGTCGCCGGCGTGCTGCCAGATCACCGACCGGACGAAGGGCTTGGCCAGTCCCAACGCCAGCCAGCGGGCGCCCCAGGTGGACTGGAGTGTGTCGTCGGGCGGGGAGGGCCACTGGGCCACGTCAACCTGGATCGACGGGTCGGCCTTGGGGTCTGGACCGGTCGCCGAGGGGATTGCCATGTGCAGATGAAGCGGCACGTTAAGCAGGGAGTAAAGGTCCAGCAGCCGGGAGAATTCGAAGAGGTCGCGCAGGTGGCTTCCCGGGCTCGTGTAACCGGGGGCGATCTCGATGGCGACGCTGGAGATCCCCAGGTCGGATCGCAGGAGGTAGTCGCAAAGGTGCAAGGGGCCGAGCTGGAAGTGGCTGGAGCTCATCCATTCCGCCCAGGGTCGGTCGATGCCGATCGAGAGCTGGGCGGCGGGATCGGTCTGGCGGGCCACCTGGACCGCCCGCGCGGTGATCCGGATCTGTTCCTCCTCGGAGAGCCCGAGAAGCTCCCGCGAGGCGGGACGATGGACCACCTGCCAGAGCGGCACCCGGCCCCGATAGCGAAGGATCACCTGGCGGACGAAATCAGTCATGAAGCCGCCGATGGTCTCGTGATCCCCCTCCCAGAGCCAGATCCAGTCGGGAAGCGCGGCGGGTCGGAACTCGATCAGCGGGCCGGCTTCGATCTCCAGCCCCTTGCGCCGGCACCAGGCAAGCTGGGAGTCGAGACGCTCCCAGCGGTACTTTCCCTCGGAGGGGACGATCTGCTTCCACGAGATGCCGACCTGGCAGGCGTTGAAGGTGGAGGGCCACTGGGCCGCGCCCGGAACCTTGTCGGGATCATCGGTGAGCATGCAGCCTAAGTGCGTGGTGAGCTTGCCGGTGGCCGCCATCCGGTTCTGGAGAATCTGCGCCAGGTAAGCCTGGGTGAGCAGGTCTCCGCCCCGGCTCGAGGCCTCGAGGCTCTCCTGGGCCGCGGCGAGGCAGGCGGTGGGATTGTCACTGGCCATGGCCGCCTTGATGAACGACTTCGTGGCTTCAGAGATGGCCGCCGCGAGTTCCGGCGATCCGCGCAGGCCCATCTGCATCCAGTCTGCCTCCTGGTTGCGGACGTCATTGAGCTTACCGCGCGCCAGCTCGAGGGCCAGCAAGTAAGGCGACGATCGCTCGGCGAGGGTGGCCGTGCCGACGATCGGCGTTCCGTAACCGTTGATCGGCCAGGGGACGAAGAGCCGGCCGCTCTCGGTTGTCTCGCGAAAGCATGTCATGAGGCCGTTGCGAAACTCAACGCTCAGCCGCCCGGGGGTTCGATCCAGCCCCGTGACGTAGGCCTTGCGGAGCCCCGGGAGCCGCCGGGCCAGGTCGCTCGCGGGTAAGAGAAACTTGAGAACCCCCATGCCACTTGTTCCATTCCAGTTGCTAGTTGCCAGTTGCTAGTTGCTAGTTGCTAGTGGCAAGTGGCAAGTTACTGGTTGTCAGGTGAGTTCCGCTTGATTGCTGCAAAGCGTGTGCTGGCCGGGTTGACTTCGAGCGCAACATCAAGGCTGAACTCTTTCTTCAAGAATAGCGTGGGGCCTTGACTCTGACCATAGACGCAGCTAGTGGTTTGTGGCTAGCGGGCCGGTTGAGGAAATGGTAGGTTGTCCGTTCTCTCGCGCGTGGTGGATCGTAGGACCGACAGCCGGGGCATTTGGTCCGCGGAGCGGACCTTACGATACCAGCCACAAGCCACTAACCACTCGCCACTAACCACTCGCCACTCACAACCAGCCATGCCCAGTGTTCTGATCGGTCCCTACCTTCTTCGCAACCACGACGGTCCCTTTCGCCAGGTCCTCACCGAGGCAGGGTTTGAGCTGATCGACCCGGTGGGTGATTTTGCCCTCACTGCCGACGAGCTGCGAACCTACTTGCCCCGGGCCGATGCCCTCCTCGCCGGCGGCGAGCGGCTCACCCCAGAGATGTTTGATATCGCCCCTTGGCTGCGAGTCGTGGCCCGGACGGGTGTGGGATATGACCTGATCGACCTGCAAGCCGCGTCCAATCATAACGTCGCGGTGACGATCACTCCCGGCACCAACCAGGACAGCGTCGCCGAGCAAACCTTCGCGCTGCTCCTGGCTCTGTGCAGGAATATCGTCGCCAATGATCGGACCATCCATCAAGGGGGTTGGAATCGGACGTTGGTCTGGCCCGTCCGGG
>JBMFUH010000206.1:0-9120 GCA_049966735.1 Isosphaeraceae bacterium | reverse complement strand
GCGTGGACCCGAAGCAGTTGAGCAAGGACTTCGTGGGTCGGCAATACGACGAGCAACTCCTCGCCCACCTGCCCGCCGGTGTCGATCCCTGCGGCGAGCGCGGCGAGTTTCACACGTTCTGCCACCGCTGCCCGGAGTTCAACCGGCAAATCACCGTCACGGTCGGCGAGATCGTGGAGCGGGATGGGTTCTGGTTTGCGGATCTTCATAGTTGCTGAGAATCCACAGATCGCGATTCTGCTGACAAGGAAACTGACCTCTCGGTGATAACCAGGCAGGCCGCCGGTGTTCGCGTCCGGGTTTCCCACACCCCATCGCTTTCGACCGCCCCGGCAACAAGGTGGACAGGAGGCGACGGGAACGGAGAACGCTGGCACCCGCGTTGAAACACATCGTCTTCGGGTCCCTCCCGTCTTCTTCGTATCCTTATTTGTCCCTGGCGGTCCCAAATCTCTTCGAACCCCTGCCCCACGCCGTTTTTCTCCCTTCTCCTCCTTTTCCTCCTGTCCTCTTTGTGAGATCCATTCTGGACCATGCGAGCATGCCTTCGCAAGTCTCCCCGGAAATCGAGCCGCTTGACTCGGCTTTTCCCGCCTCGTAGGCTCGCGCTAGGGCGCTGCTTCATGAGGGTGAGTCCTCAATCGCCCTTCGTTCCGCTGACCGCCAACCCACCAGGATCAGATGAAACGCCGCATCACACTCTCCATCCTCCTGGTCGCCGCGTCTGTCGTGGCGAATGCTCAAGACAACGCGCGCTGGTCCTGGCAGGAACCGCAGGCGAAGGTGCTGCCGTGGGGAGATCTCCAGTGGTCGCCCAAGGCGTTCACACTGCAGGCCGGCAAGTCGCTCCGCTACATCGACTATGCCTCCGGCAACGACGCCAGCGACGGCGCGTCCAAGCAGACCGCCTGGAAGCACCACCCCTGGGACCCAAAGGCCAGAGGCAGGGCGGCGGAGTGCAAGGGAATTTATACGTACATCTTCAAGCAAGGAGTGATTTATCGAGGCGAGCTGAACGCTCTTGAGTCAGGCGCCGCCAGCGAGCCAATCATCCTCACTCGCGACCCGTCGTGGGGCGAGGGGCCGGCGGTCCTCTGCGGTTCGGAGGCAGTCACGGGCTGGAAGAAGGGGGCCGACAATCGCCTCATACCGCAGCCGGAGACGGTCTGGTACGTCGACCTCGACTGGGCGCCTCGGATCGTCTGGAACGTCGGCGACGACGGCGGCGTGACGCGCGTCGCCCTGGCCCGCACACCCAACTGGAGCATCACCGACCCGGACGACGTCAAGAGCCAGTGGTGGACCTGGAAGAACCCCGATCGGCCGTTTGACAACTACGCGACGATCCGCGGCCAGCGCAGGCATCTGGCGTTCGATCACGACGACATCAACGAGAGCAAGCCGCAAGATTACTACGAGAACGCCATCGTCTGGACCACCAAGGGGTGGGTGATGGGCAGCCCGTTCCCGGCCCGGGTCCTGGCCGTCGACCGCGCCAAGGGCTCGCTGGTCTTTGCCGGCCAATGGGGCGGAGCGCCGTCGTACAAGATCATCCGCGGCTGCCGTTTCTACCTGGAAGACAAGCCCCAGTACCTCGACAGCCCCGGCGAGTTCTGGTTCGACAGGAAAGGCAAGGGCGGCCGGCTCTATCTTCGCCTTCCCGGCGACCGCGACCCGAACTCGGCTCACATCGAGGTCGCGAAGCGCATCCACATGATCGAGAGTTCGGGAATGAGCCACGTGCACGTCCGTGGGCTCACGTTCCGCTTTCCCAACGTCTACTGGAACCTCACCGCCGCGCCCTACTGGGTCTCGCGCGAGAGCGTCGACGTCGAGCCCGGCTGCGTGCGTCTCTTGGGCAGCGGCGCCGACATCGAGGTGACTCACTGCGTCTTCGAGCACGTTCACAAAGGCGTGCGCGTCAAGGCCGTCGGCCGGCACGACGCCATCGACAAGGTGGTCGTGAACGACAACGTCTTCTCGGACGCCGACTCCGGAGGAGTGGAACTCGCCGACAGCTCGACCTACGGCGACGTCGATCCGCCCATGGGCCGGCTTTACGATGTTCAGGTGTTGCGGAACAGGTTCGACCAGATCGGCTTCCGCCCCGACCTCTTCGGCCAGGACCCCGCGCTGCTTGTCGAGTACGCCGAGACGGCCGAGGTGGCCGGCAACATCTTCGATCGCGTCGCCGCCCAGGGGGTCGACGTCCACGGCGCCAAACCCAGCGGCGCGGCGACCGACCGGCCGTTCAGCCGCATTCTGATTCATCACAACAAGGCCGTCGACACGCTGCTCTTCAATGACGATTTCGGCGGCATCGAGACCTGGCAAGGAGGTCCGGCTTACGTTTACGACAACGTCTCGGGCAATCCCGGCGGCTACCGCAACTGGGACCACGTGCTCAGTCCGGACACCGAGGACCGGTTCGGCCATGCTTACTACCTGGATGGGGCATTCAAGAATTATTACTTCAACAACATTGCTTGGGGCAAGTCGCGGGGCCCTGCCGGCAAGCTGGCCAACACGTCGGCTTTTCAGGAGATCATCAGTTACGAGAATACATTCTTCAACAACACGATCTACAACTTCGTCCGCGCCTCGCGCAGGCAGGCGCCTCAGGCGGGGCGGGTGAAGTTCCTGGGCAACATCTTCCAGGGCATGGGCCTGAGCGTCTTCCGCGACGCCGACCCCGCGAAGAGCGCGGCGGGCAACGAGGCCGACGCCGGCCCACGGCGCGACCGGTTCGCGCTCGAGACCAACGCGTACGCCCGGAACGTCTTCCATGACATCGGCCTGGGTGAGGGTTTCGGCGTGCTGGAGCCGTCGGGAAGATGGCTGATGACATTCGAGGCGTTTTGCGACACGTTGCGGAAGCACGGGCCGCTGGCGGATTCGGTGGGCGTGAGCGCCGAGCGATCACCGTTGCGCGATCCCGCCGCGCACGATTTCCGGCCCTCGATGGGCTCGGCCGCTCGCGGGCTGGGAGCAAAGGTCTTTGTGCCCTGGAGCCTGTACGAGACGGTCGGCGAGTGGAATTTCCGCCCGATCCCGGCCGATCCCACGCGGATCCTGGATGAGCACTGGTGCATGTCTCCCTATTACACGCTGCGCGACGACTATTACAGGTTTCCCACCTATCCGCTCAAGGGGGTGAACATCAGCTTGAAGGATTTCCGGAAGGGGCCCTTGGAGAACTGGACGACCGGGGCGCTGCATTTCAACGGCCGCGATCAGTACGCGGTTCTTGCCAGCGCGGAGATTGACAAGCCGGTGACCATGGGCGGCCGGCGGGGAGCCTCGCGGCGCGCCGTCAGCGGCAAGGACCTGCGCAACCCGCGGATCCACACGTCGAACTTCCTGATCGAGGTATACTTCAAGACCGCGCCCGGCCAGAAAAACGCGGTGCTGATCCAGCAGCGGGATGACGCCGGATTCGCCTTGCTGATCAATGATCAAGGGGGCGTGACCTTGGCGGCGGACGCGGGAGGCCGGAAAGCGAACCTCGCCAGCCGGCGCGCCGTCAACGACGGAGCGTGGCACCACGCCGTCGCCGAGGCCGACCGCGAGACGCGGAGCTTCACGATCTATGTCGATGGCAAGGAAGACGCCCACGGCCCTGGCCTGAGCGCGGACGTCTCGCTGGCCAATGCCGCCGATCTGTACGTGGGCGGCACGCCGCAAGGGCACCATTTGAACGGTGCCATCGAGTTTCTCCGAATCGCCCGCGGCACGCTCGCCGACGCGCGGACGACGATCGAGGAACTTTATGCGTGGGAGTTCAACGGGCCGTTCCTCGATGATTTTGGCGGCCGCGAGCGCGGCGCCGATGGCGGAGCAGCCGGCGCGATCGACGAGGCGGCGCGTGCACAATAGTCGGAGTTGTCCCAATGGGCGGGCTTCCTGGCCCGAACCTCAGAGAATGAAGGTGAATACGATGCAATCCGCTCCGCGCGTGACTCGTCGTGCAATCTTGAAGGGCATGGCACCGGCCGCGCTGGCACTTGCGGCAATGGGCGGGCGGAGCCTCCCCGCCGCGGGAGTGCCCGGCCCGGCTGAAGCGCCGGAGCATTTCAATCCGCACCGTCCGGACGCTTCGCAAAAGCCGGCGATCCAGCTTGGCGTCCTGCTCGGTACGTTCGGTCGGGGAACACTCGCCGACCGGCTCGACGCGGTCAAGGCCTGCGGGCTCGACTGCGTGCAACTGAGCATGGACTGCGCGGGGATGTCCGACATGCCCGAGACGATTCCCGCCGCCGTCGCCAAGCGGATCTGCCGGCAGACGGCCGACAGGGGGATCACGATCGCCTCGGTGCAAGGGACGTTCAACATGAGTCACCCCGAGGCCGAGCAGCGACGGACGGGGATCCGCCGGCTCCGGGTTCTCGCGAAAGCGTGTGCCGATCTGGGCACATCGAAGATTCACATCTGCACGGGCACGCGCGACCGACAGAGCATGTGGCGGCGCCATCCGGACAACAACTTGCCGGCGACCTGGCGCGACATGGTCGCCTGCGTCCGCGAGGCAACCGACATCGCCCGGCAGGCACAGGTGGTCCTGGCGTTCGAGCCGGAGGTGAACAACGTCGTCGACTCGGCCAGGAAGGCGCGTCGGCTGCTCGACGAGATTGGCTCGCCGTTCTTGAAGGTCACGTTTGACGCCGCGAACCTGTTCCATGCCGGCGAGCTGCCGCGAATGAGGGAGATTCTCGACGAGGCGTTCGAGCTGGTGGGCAAGGACGTCGTCCTGGCGCACGCCAAGGACCTGGACCACGACGGCGACGCGGGCCACCTGCCAGCAGGTCACGGCAAGCTCGACTACGACCGTTACGTTTCCCTCTTGCACCGTTACCGGTTTCCCGGTCCGCTCCTGCTGCACGGCCTGAGCGCGGAACAGGTGCCCGGTTGTGTGGCCTTTCTCCGTGAGAAGATCGCTCGACTCCAGCAGCCACGGCCGAGGAGTGGTTGACACGGACCGGTCCATGCAAGCACCAATCATCGTGGTGCGTTGACTGCTCCGAATGCTCCCAAATGCGGAATGCGGAATTGAATGCTCCCATTCCGAATTCCGCATTCATGAGAATTCCCAATTCCGCATTCGAGGCGTACTGCTTGCACTCGCCGGGGATCGAGGGATCCGGAAATTCCCGGGGCACTCGAAACCGCGCGGGGGCCACGCTATAATCCTTATAATGAAGGTGCCTGCATGCGCCTTTTAGCCTCGGTGATACGGTCCTCGACGTCGAGGTATGGATTGAAGGAGTTCACCATGGGCACGTGCTTGCCCACTTACTTTGCCCCTCCCGAGAGGGAAGATAAATTCGTGCTCGTCCGCCAGCTCGAAATGCTCGAGACCGACTCACTCGTCGACCAGCTTCTGGATGCGCTTCCCGACCCGACAGTGCTGCTCAACTCCAGGCGTCAAATTGTCCGTGCGAACGAGCGGACGGCGGAGTTGCTGGGCGTGTCGCGTGAGGGCTTGCTGGGGATGCGGCTGGGCGAGGTCATCAAGTGTCCGCACGCCCACGACCAGCCAGCGGGATGTGGCACCACGCCGACGTGCCGCTACTGCGGCGCCGTGCGTGCGATCATGAACTGTCAGAAAACACGTTCCGCGGATGTTCAGGAGTGTCGGGTAGAAAGCTTGCTGACCGGCGAGCCCAGGTCGATGGACCTTCGGGTCTCGGCCGCCCCGTTCAACCGCCACGGAGAGGAACTCACCATCTGCACGATTCACGACATCACGGACGAGAAGCGGCGGCAAGTTCTGGAACGCGTCTTTTTCCATGACATCCTCAACTCCGCGAGCAGCCTCAAGGCGATGCTCGAACTGGCGAATCTGCTCGAGGGAGACGAGCACGAGTCCGTCATGGAAACGGTCCGCAATCTGACCGACCAGATTGTCGAGGAGATCCGGTCGCACCGCGATCTTGTTGCCGCGGAAGCCGGTGAGCTTGCGGTCAAGACCATTGATGTCAATGTCGCCGAGTTGCTGGATCGTCTCTGCAACGTCTATCGACGTCATCCGCTGGGTGCCGACAAGCAGATCGTCCTGGCGCCGGTGGTGGAGCAACCAGTGATCTGGACCGATGAGGTCTTGCTCGGTCGCGTGCTGGGCAACCTGATCAAGAATGCGCTAGAGGCCTCGAAACGCGATGACACGATCACAGTGGCCTTCGAGAACAAGCGGAAGCCGGTCTTCTCGATCCACAACCCCTCGGTGATGTCGGAGTCCGTGCGCATGCAGGTGTTTCAGCGCTCGTTCAGCACCAGGGAGGGACGAGGCCGAGGCGTCGGCTGCTACAGCGTCAAGCTGCTCAGCGAGAAGTACCTTCGAGGAAAGGTCTGGTTCGATTCCCGCACGTCAGTGGGAACCACCTTCTTCGTCTCCTTGCCCGCGCCGAGCCAGGAGGTTCTGGCCCGGGCGTTTGTCTACTGAGTTGTGGGCAGTGGCGAGTGACTTGCGGCGAGTGGTCTGCTCCCCGGTTTTTGGTCCACCTGAAACGGGAGTTATTCAAAACAAATTTAAATGCGATCATATTGAGCTGTCTTTTTGCGGTTGACGACTCCCTTCTGGCCACAGGCGGCGCTGAACTCTTTCGGCGTCGCGGAGGAAATGGTGTCAGCTCTTTTTCCGCGGAACTCAATCAACCGACGCCAATTCCCCAGTTCTTCTCTCCTCGGCCCCAGCCGTAGTGGCCTGGAACGGAAGGGGTGAAGCAGGTGATCGGCCGCATGGACCAGGATGTGATGATTCTTCTCGGCCCGTGCAGTCGGAACGTTGAAGAAATGACGAAGGCCGCCGCGCTGGGTGGTCAGAAACGGTCCTTCGCGTTACCTTGGTCTGGTCGGCTCGCGTCTTGACGCGGCACGGTTTGACCGGCCTTGGTTGCGAGGAAATCTTCGATGCAGCGCCACGATCGTTGTAGCTTGAGCTTGTGGTTCATCTTCTGCTTGGCTCTGGCGGTGGGTGCTCCGCGCGCGGGGCTGCCGGCTCAGGAGGCTGGATCAGCAACTCATGTTCTTCCCGAGAAATCCCGAGCCGGAGTCGCCTGGCCCGGCCTGACGCGCGCGGGGACCGTTCTCTTGCCCAACGGCTGGTCGCTCAAGCCGGCAGGGCGGCAGACGAGGTTGGGAGATTTCCCCGTTCAGATCGCAGTCCATCCGCGCGAGCCAGTCCTGGCGATTCTGCACGCCGGATATGGTGACCACGAGGTCATCACGGCGAGCGCGACGACTGGTAAGATCATCGGCCGCGTCTTGCTGCCGGAGACGTTCGCCGGCCTGGTCTGGTCGGCGGACGGCAAGCACCTCTATGTCGGCGGCGGCTGGGACGATCGGATCTACCGGTTCGATCATGCGGACGGTTTGCTTTCAAATAAATCGACATTTTCTTACCATTCAGGGGGAGCTGGACGCAAAGTGGTCGCCGGGCTCGCCCTGTCGGCCGACGGCCAGACCCTCTGGACCGCCAACGTGCACGGGCACTCGTTGTCCCGGCTCGATATCAAGTCAGGCAAATTCGACGAGGCGGTCATCCTGGAAGCCGATTCGTATCCGTACGGCCTGGCCTGGGACGAGGCCCGGCATCGGCTTTACGTCAGCCTCTGGAACCGCGCGAGGATCGACGTCGCCGACGCGCGGACCCTGAAGACCGTGGCCAGCATCGCCACCCAGGAGCATCCCAACGAGATGCTCCTGGCGCGCGGGGGCAAGATTCTTTATGTCGCCAATGCCAACCGGAACTCGGTCAGCGTGATCGACACGGTGGCGGACAAGGCCGTGGAGACGATCGGCACGGCCATCGACCCGGCCGCTCCCGCCGGTAGCACCCCCAGCGCTCTGGCCCTTTCGCCCGACGAATCGATCCTCTTCGTGGCCAACGCCAACACCAACAGCCTGGCCGTGGTGAACGTCAAGCAGCCCGGCGGCAGCACGCCGCTGGGGTTCATTCCCACCGGCTGGTATCCCACCTCCGTGCGGGTTTCCCGCGACGGCAAGACACTCTATGTGGCCAACGGCAAGGGGCAAAGCTCGCGGGCCAACCGTGACGGTCCCCAGCCGGGAATCGTCGGCGGCGCGGGGCAAACGCGCGAGTACATCGTCGGACTGTTTCAGGGATCGCTCTCGATCCTTCCCATGCCGAACCCCGGCCAGATGGCAAGTTATTCGCACACCGTCTACGCATGCAGCTCGATCCGCAAGGGCGATCCGACGGCCGTTCGAGGCGCCAGGCCTGCCGCGGGCCATCCCATCCCGAGCCGTGTCGGCGATCCCTCGCCCATCAAGTATGTCGTGTATATCATCAAGGAAAATCGCACCTATGATCAGATTTTCGGCGACATGGCCGAGGGGAACGGCGAGCCAGAGCTTTGCCTGTTTCCCGAACACGTCACGCCCAACCATCACGCGTTGGCGCGTGCATTTGTGCTTCTGGACAATTTCTATGTGGACGGCGAGGTGAGCGCGGATGGACACGAATGGTCGATGGGGGCCTACGCGACCGATTTTGTCGAGCGCACCTGGCCGCTGGCGTATCGGGGCGACGGTCGGGTTCCCTACCCGTCGGAAGGCTCTTTTGCGATGGCCCGGCCCACGGCGGGCTACATCTGGGACCGGGCGGCCGAGGTCGGCGTGAGCTATCGCAGCTACGGCGAGTTCATCAAGAACGGCCGGACGCCGGCAGACCCGGGATCGACTTCCGTGAAGTCCCTTCAGGGGCACTTCGATCCCCACTTCCGCACGTTCGATCTGGATTATCCCGACGTCAAGCGCGCCGAGCGGTTCCTGCACGAGCTCGCCGAATTCGAGAAGAAAGGCGAGATGCCCCAGCTTTGCATCGTGCGCTTGCCCAACGATCACACATCGGGAACAAAGCCGGGCGCGGCGACCGTCCTGGCGGCCGTCGCCGACAACGACCTGGCGCTGGGACAGGTGGTCGAGCGGTTGACCAAGAGCCCGTTCTGGAGGAAGATGGCCATCTTCGTGGTCGAGGATGACGCCCAGAACGGCTCGGACCATGTCGACGCGCACCGGACGGTGGCCCTGGCCATCAGCCCGTACATCAAGCGGCACAACGTCGATTCGACGATGTACAGCACGTCGTCCCTGCTGCGGACG